>DATMSL010000343.1:0-4768 GCA_035565435.1 Dyadobacter sp.
CAAAAACGATTAGTACTTAGCAGCCCCCTTCTGGAAATAATGATCAGCCGGCTTTGTCAGCAACTGATTGAAAATCACCAGGATTTTTCGAACACGGTTGTCATGGGTTTGCAGCCCAGGGGAATCCACTTTGCCGAACGCATTGTGAAGGAGCTCCGCGAAATCACCGGACAGGATATCCTCCTTGGGCATTTGGATGCTACGTTCTATCGTGACGACTTCCGTCGCCGCGAGTCTCCCCTCGTGCCGAATAAAACCAATGTGCCATTCCTGATCGAAGGCAAAAAAGTGATCCTGATCGACGACGTCCTCGCCAGCGGGCGTATGGTACGTGCCGCGCTTGATGCCATGACTGCATTCGGCCGCCCGAAAGTAGTGGAATTGCTGGTATTGATCGACCGCCGCTACAACCGCGAGCTGCCCATCGATCCCGATTACGTGGGAATGCAGGTGAGCACGGTGGAAACACAACGCGTGCAGGTCGAATGGACCGAGCAGGGTTTCGACGCCGACCACATCTGGCTCGTCGACTAGACACATTACGGCTGATGACCGGGCCGGGAAGCTTCCTCTTTGGCCTCTATTTTGCCGATATCGTCGGTTTTGTAAGTCAGCTTATTGACGTAGAATACCTCGCGTCCCTGCACGATGGACGAGGTACCGATCCGCTGCATGCCGTATGCGAGGAAATATTGGCCGTACCACGGTGAAAGGTAGCCGTCTTCATTGTTCAGTACCTTTTCTTTCTCCGATTTCGGATTGATTTTAAATTTTTCCGTTTCCACCACCACTTTGTTACGGCTGATCACCTCGGTGTGGATTTCTCCCTCTTGCGGATAAGCCAGCACAAAATAGTCGTCGACCGGCGTTACCTGTACCATTTCCTGCAAATCGAAGCTCGTCAGGTCTTTAATCGTAATGGTATTGTCCCACATGAGCTTGCCGCTGCGATCGAACCCGCAGACGATCGCATGCGTGTACCGATAGCCTTCGAGCGCACGCGCTATGTACGGGCGCGAAATCCCGCCGGAAATGATCGGGCTCGTGGAGCGCTGATTGGGGTAATACACTTCCGCTACCAGCACAATTTCCTTCTCCGTCTGGATCAACTGATGTACCAGCAAGCGGTAACGAAACCGGTTTTCCTTACCCAGGCTCTTCCGCTTGCCGATCTTTTCGAGCACCCGCGCGCGCCGCTTGGGTTTCATATAATTGAAGAAATTCTGCAATTCCGAAAACTCGATGAACTGCGGCTCTTCCGGCGTATCGTCGGAAACATGCGTCACGTAAAGCCCCTGCGAATATTGGGTACAACCCACGGAATAATTGCCGATCAGGTAAGAATCATCGGCATTCAGCGGCACAATCTGCCCCGAAATGAAGCTGTAACGCGGGTCACTCAAACTGGTCCTTTTCAGTAGCTTGCCATCATAATTGTAAGTTTTTATTTCAAAAACACAATTTTTCTTGCGGTAAGCGTAAGTGATCACATTAATATATCCGTCGATCTCATTAATATCGACATTATTCAATTCGGTATTCTTTTCAAAAAGGCCGGGCAGCACGCGCGTGGTATGGTCGAAAAACGAATGCACGATCACAATCGGCCGTGACCGGTAATACCCCGACACCAATGCCTTGCTCCCGATCACCTTGAAATGCTGCACATCTACGCCAGAAAGAAGGTTGCCTTTATACGTATCGATGGAACCGTCCTGAAAATTCAGTTGCAGGAACAGAAATTTGTCGGTATCAGGCTCAGCAAACAGCCAATAACCGCTTTCTTCCGCTTTGTAAGCCATTACGGGAATGTACCGAAAATCGAGCTTATAAGAAGTCCGCCAGAGCGCTTTCAGCGTCGTATCATATTTTACAAACTCCCATTGCTCGTTGCGGTTCGAAAATTCATTCCCCCGTATCACAGACAAAATCCCTTTCTCGCCCAGACTAAAAACCTCGAATTGTTCGGAAGAAGATGAACTGGTCGGGATTTCCAGGCGATCGGATTGCTGCAACTGTGCCAACACCCCCCAGAGTGGCGCGAAGATCAATAGCAGCATTAATTTCAACCGGAAATAGTTTATAGAACGGTTATGCATAACTTCTTCCTTCAGGGGTGTGACACAGATCAATAATTAGCCTAATTTTGCATCCTGCAAGGCTCACATTGCTATTAATATTAGAAATAATTTCACTTAAATAAAAACTTGCGGGAATGTAATCCCCGATTTTTCATGACAATTGAAGCAATACTCAAGGAGGATATTCAAAAAGCCGTCCAAAAGCATTTCCAGCTGGACAAACAGGAAATCATTCTGCAACCCACCAAGAAAGAATTTGAGGGATTTTACACATTTGTCACTTTTCCTTTGACCAAAGCGGCCCGCAAGGCGCCAGCCGAGATCGGGCAAATCATTGGCGATGAACTCATTGCGTCGTCATCGCTTATTGCGGGCTTCAATGTAGTGCAGGGTTTCCTCAACATCAGCCTGCAAGACAGTACCTGGCTGGATTTGTTCGACAGGATTTCTTCGGATGAGACATTCGGCACGCTGCCTTCGAACGGGAAATCGGTGATGGTAGAATTTTCTTCGCCAAATACCAACAAACCGCTTCACCTGGGGCATTTGCGCAACAACTTCCTGGGCGATTCGCTTTCGAAAATCCTGAAAGCGAGCGGCTATGACGTGGTAAAAACGTGCCTGGTCAACGACCGCGGTATCCATATTTGCAAATCCATGCTGGCCTATCGCGAGTTGGGCAATGGTGAAACACCCGAATCGAGCGGCATTAAGGGCGACCACCTGGCGGGCAAGTATTATGTGTTGTTTGATATTGAATATAAAAAGCAGATCAAAGCACTGGTAGAACAAGGTTTGAGCGAAGAAGAAGCGGCTAAAAAAGCACCGTGGATTTTGGAAGCGCAGCAATTGCTTCTGCTTTGGGAAAATAACGATCCTGAAACGGTAGCGCTCTGGCAAAAAATGAACAATTGGGTTTATGAAGGATTTGCAGAAACTTACCAAAAAATCGGCGTAAGCTTCGACAAAACCTATTATGAATCAAATACTTATCTACTAGGCAAGGATATCATCGAAGAGGGGCTTCAAAAAGGTGTGTTCTTTAAGAAACCGGATAATTCGGTCTGGATCGACCTGACCGAGGAAGGGCTTGATGAAAAACTGGTACTTCGCGGTGACGGCACATCCGTGTACATCACCCAGGACCTTGGCACGACCGAACTGAAAAACAGCGACTTCGGCAACGACCGTTATCTGTGGGTAGTGGGTAATGAACAGGATTACCACTTCAAAGTGCTGTTCGCGATCCTGAAACGCCTCGGCCGTACTTATGCCGACGGCTGCTACCATATCAGCTACGGTATGGTTGATTTGCCATCGGGTAAAATGAAGTCCCGCGAAGGCACCGTTGTCGATGCCGACGACCTCGTGGGCCAGATGGTACAAACGGCATCCGACCGCACGCAGGAGTTGGGCAAAATCGATGATTTTAACAGCGACGAAGCCAAACAGCTTTACAACCAGCTGGCATTGGGCGCATTGAAATACTTCCTGCTCAAAGTAGATCCGAAAAAGAGAATGCTCTTCAATCCAGAAGAATCTATTGATTTCCAAGGACATACCGGACCATTCATTCAATACACCTACGCACGTATCCGTTCGATCATGCGCAAGGCCGAGCAGGCGGGCATTCCGGCAGAAATACCGGGCGATAGCTATGCCATGCACCAGGCCGAACGCGAGCTGGTATTCGCATTGTCGCAATACCCGGTGAAAGTCCTGGCGGCCGCCAATGAGTTCGCGCCCTCGCTCATTTCGCAGTATGCATTTGACCTTGCAAAGGTTTATAACCAGTTCTATGCGGAGGTTTCTATCTTCTCCGATCCGGATCCGGAAGCGGTGAAATTGCGCGTCGCATTATCGGGCGCAGTTGCGGAAACGATTCGTAAAGCTTTGGGGTTATTGGGCATAGATGTCCCCGAACGGATGTAAGCAACTTTTTTGAAAATCGGGCCGTATAGTGTTTTGGAGAGTCAATAACCCGATTCGCGTATGCAATCACTTTCTAATTATATGTACTAACCATAACCAAAACCTATTATGAGCTTAATAAAGACACTTTTCATTATGATTACTTCATTGATTACCGGACTTTTCGTCGACAAATCCGAAATAGCGAGCCGTCCGGAAAATGCTCCTGTTGCAAAACAAACGCTTTATGATTTCAAGGTAAAATCGCTGGTAGGCGGCAAAACCGTTGATTTGAGCAAATACAAAGGCAAAAAAGTCGTGATCCTGAATGTGGCGTCCAAGTGTGGTTATACCAAGCAGTATGCCGACTGGGAGAAATTCTACAAAGACCATGGCGACAAAGTGGTGGTACTTGGATTTCCTGCCAACAACTTCGGCGGCCAGGAGCCAGGCACCAGCGAAGAAATCGCGACTTTCTGCTCTGCAACCTATGGCGTAACATTCCCGATGTTCGAGAAGGTATCCGTACTTGGCGACGATCAGGCGCCGATCTACAAATGGCTAAGCAACAAAGACCTGAACGGCTGGAACGACAAAGTTCCTACCTGGAATTTCTGCAAATACGTGATCAACGAGAAAGGCGAACTGACCAATTTCTTCGCCTCGAAAGTATTGCCTACCGATGAGGAGTTTACCAAGGCGGTAGGAATTTAAGTATATTCACTGTCGGAGGCAGCCTTTGGTCATTCCTAGGGCTCTTCCGACAGTTTTTTATT
>DATMSL010000344.1:0-6924 GCA_035565435.1 Dyadobacter sp.
GCTGATTTGTAAATCAAATTCGTTTATTTGGTCGGTTTATTGGACGTTACTCTGGAAAATACATGATTCAATTCAAACCCGGGAAATACCGGCGTCGCATTCTTTTACTATGGCGCACCTTCGGCATCGGGGTGGTGCTGCTGATCCTTTACATTGCCGCTGTCAACTACAATTTCTTCTGGCTTTTCGGCGGAATGCCCGATTTGAAGGCCCTCGAAAACCCTAAAAGCGAGATCGCTTCCGAGCTGATTTCACAGGATGGCAAGTCGCTCGGTAAATACCTGATCGAGAACCGTTCACCGGTGGAAATATCCGAAATTTCTCCCAACCTGATCAACGCATTGCTGGCGACGGAGGATACCCGTTTCATCAGCCATTCGGGTATCGACCCCCGCAGCCTTTTGCGGGTTGCGAAAGGCATTGTCACGGGTAATTCCAGCTCGGGCGGTGGTAGCACGCTTACCCAGCAAGTGGCGAAAAACCTGTTCAATACGCGCTCGGAAGAGTTCGAAGGAACATTAAGTAAAATCCCTGGTGTGCGGATCGTGATCGCCAAAACGAAGGAGTGGATCCTTTCGATTATCCTCGAACGGAAGTATACCAAGCAGGAGATCATGCAAATGTACCTGAATACGGTGTCTTTCGGGAACAATGCATTTGGGATCAAAGTCGCTGCCAAAACCTATTTCAACAAGGACGTTTCCGAGCTCGATATTCCGGAATCGGCGCTGCTGGTGGGGATGCTTCAAAATCCTACCATCTACAATCCGGTTCGCTTCCCGCAAAATGCGCTCAACCGTCGTAATACCGTGCTCGCGCAAATGCGGAAGTACGACGACATTACCGACGACGATTTCAACGTGCTCAGTGCGAAGCCGCTCGGGCTGGAATTCGCGATGGAGACACACGCCAACGGACCCGCGCCCTATTTCTGGGAGTCAATGCGCGGCTACCTGAAAGCCTGGGTGAGAATGTACAACGAGGAAAACGGTACCGACCTGAACCTCTACACGAGCGGCCTGCGGATTTACACGACCATCGACTCGCGCATGCAGGGGTACATGGAGGAGGCGCTTACGCGCCATATGCAGGAGCAGCAAAAGACATTCAATGCACACTGGAAGGGCCGCAATCCGTGGATCGACGAGGATGGAAAGGAAATCCCGGGATTCATCAATACCGCGGTTCGTCGCCTGCCTTATTTCAATGTGTTGAAAAACAAACTGGGCGAAGAAGAGGCGTGGAAGGTGATGAACAAGCCTTATAAGATGAAGGTATTTTCGTGGGATGGAGAAAAGGAAATGACCATGAGCCCTATCGACTCCATCAAATATTACAAACGCTTCCTGCGGGCGGGTATGATGGCCATGGACCCGCGCAACGGGCACGTGAAGGCGTGGGTAGGAGGGATTAATTTCAAATATTTCCAATACGACCACGTGAAGCAGGGCAAACGCCAGCCCGGATCTACATTCAAGCCGTTTGTATACACAGCTGGTTTAGATAAGAACTTTATTACCCCTTGCGAAAAGATCATGGATTCGCCTGTTACATTCCAGGCGGGGATTGACGATGTAAATGAAGATTATACGCCGAAAAACTCGAATGGTGTGTATTCCGAGCAGCCGCTTTCGCTTCGCCAGGCATTGGGGAAATCGGTCAACTCTGTGACGGCCAATATCATGAAAATGGTGAAAGCTAACACGGTAGTCGATTATGCACACAAGCTGGGAATCACCAGCGAGCTGCCGGCCACCCCGGCGCTTTGTCTAGGAACCGGCGAGGTGTCGGTGTATGAAATGGTGTCGGCCTATTCGTCGTTCGCCAACGGAGGGTATAAGGTGATGCCGATGACGATCCTGCGCATCGAAGACCGCCATGGCAAGTTGCTCGCCGAATTTCACGAGCAGCAAAGCCAGGAACTCAGTGAAAATATGGCCTATAATATGCTGTACCTCATGCGCGGCGCGGTGGAGGATCCGGGCGGTACGGCCGGTCGTTTGCGGCAGTACGGCGTTACCGACGGCAACGAAATTGCAGCCAAAACCGGCACATCGCAAAATCATTCCGACGGCTGGTTTATGGGCATGACGCATAACCTTGTAGCCGGCGTGTGGGTTGGAGGCGAGGACCGCAGCATTCACTACCGTAGCCTTGCGCTCGGGCAGGGCGGACGTGTAGCAATGCCCGCATGGGGCGCGTTCATGCAAAAGGTTTACAACGACCAGACGCTCATTCAATACCGGAAAGGTCCCTTTCCGAAGCCTGAGGGCTTCACAGGCGAATGTGCTACGGATTCCACCCAGGTTTCAGAAGATGTATACACGCCTCCTGCCAAATCGGATGATGAAGGGGTGTTATTCTAAAAAACAGGCAGGTCCGCAATGGCCTGCCTGTTTTATTAAGCGGGTTTGATATTCTGGTTTACCCGGAAAACATTATCCGGGTCATATTTGGCTTTCACTCGTACGAGTTTTTCATAATTGCTTCCATAAGTTGCTTTCACGCGATCAGCACCTTCATCCATCATAAAATTGACATAGGCACCGCCGGCGCCGTGTGGGTGCAGTTCCTGCCAGTAGTCGCGGGCAAAATTGGTCACGAGATCTTTTTCCGACGGATCCGGCGAAATACCTACGATTACCATCGACCAGGTAGCGTCGCGGTAATTCCAGGCAGTGGCGTCGTTACTTACCCTGCCGGCAGCGCCGTTGATGGGGTAGAGGTGCATTCCCGAGAAGAAATTGGGAATCCTGTGTGCATGCTTGATATGCACATCCATTACTTCCGGACTCAGGTGCTTTACAAAATCGCCTTTCCAGTACCAATAGTATCCGGGTACGAAAAGGTCGTCGAACATGCTTTGGAGCGCAGGAACAGGTAGGGGCCCCACGGCGTCGATCAGCGGTTTGCGAAACTTGCGCACCATTTCGAAAACTTCTGAAGCTTCTTCCTCATCAATGCAGGACCACACAATGCCGCACATCAGTTGCAGGTGATATTGCTCGGGAAATATAGGGGCAGGTGGTATTTTGTGAAAATTGAAGAAACCACTGACGCTATCCGGCGCTTTCTTGATAAAATCCTGGTACCATTCCATCATCGCCTTGGCGTCGTTGATATCCCAGAACATCGGTCCGCCATACACGGTGTGTACCTCGTGTGCCCGGAAAAGAAAGGATGTTACCACTCCGAAATTGCCTCCACCGCCGCGGATAGCCCAAAACAGATCCGGGTTGTCGGTGGGCGATGCTTTCACCTTCGTTCCATTGGCCAATACCACTTCCGCTTCGAGCAAGTTGTCGATCGTCAGGCCGCCGAAGCGTGTCAAATGTCCTAAACCCCCTCCGAGCGTAAGCCCTCCGATCCCTGTTGTTGCATTGATTCCCGTAGGTACGGCCAATCCGTAAGGGTGACCGGCTTTGTCCAGATCGCCAAGCAGGCAGCCGCCTTGTGCCCGTATTGTGCGGGCCACGGGGTCTACGGTTACATTGCGCATTGCCGACAAGTCAATAACTAACCCATGGTCACATACGCCGAGGCCGGCCCCGTTATGACCGCCGCCGCGCACCGCCACCAGCAGATCGTTTTCGCGCGCAAATTGAACGGCTTGGACTACATCCGTTTCATCCGCGCAACGTACAATGAACTCGGGGCATTTGTCCACCATGCCATTATGGACTTTTCTGGCAGTATCGTAGTCGGTGTCACCGGGGGTAATAACCCTGCCCCTGAAATGGGGGATTGTTTTAGAGGAACTGTTTGTTTCCATCTGAGAAGGGGTTTAAATAGAAAACAAGAAAACCTGCGGCCCGCTCGGGCCGAATTTCAGATGATTGTGGTGTAGCAAAGCGTAGGAATGCGCAAAAGGCCGGGGCTTCCGCGATCGAACTGCGAAGTGGCGGCGGTTATAAATATACTAATTTTTGAATTGACGCTCAAAAAGTTATGATTTTATGGCGTGCAAAATGTGAGAGAAAGTGTTTGATAAATCGCTCCGGCCGGTTTAGTTTTATGTTTGGGAATGCAAATCGCGTCTCGTACCCTAATCTGCCGGTATTAAGTTGAAAAATCCTTCGCAATGGAAATGGTTCCGTCCGCTCGTAATCCTCGTCTGGACAATGCTGCTGAACCTTTTTCTTGTACAGAAATTTATCGGAAGCCATTGGAAGAGCCTCACGATTACGCTGGCATGGCTCGGTTGTACGCTCATTACCTGGCAGCTTATGGCGCAGTGGAGCGAGAAGTGGCGCGCCCGCTATCCTGACGTCACCCAAACCCGGCAACGGATCCTTGGCACTTTTTCGGGCTATCTGGTGATTGAGGTGCTCAGCCAGATTTTCTTTTTTATGCTCATGTATTTCGCGCGCTGGGACTGGGAGGTTTTTACCTTAAAGGAATACAGCATTTATATTACCCTTTGCGTGGTGACGCTCTTCGCGGTAGGCGCTATTTATGAGCTGGTCTATTCTCTTAACCAATACGGAATAGCACTGCAGGAAGAGGAGGCCATCAAGAAAAAGGCACTCCAGAACCAGTTTGATAATCTTAAAAATCAGGTCAATCCGCATTTTTTGTTCAACAGCCTTAATTCCCTTTCAGCACTGGTCGAGGAAGACCGGGTGCAGGCAGGCGCATTTCTGGATGAGCTTTCGAGCGTATACCGGTATCTGCTCCACACGAGCGAGAACGGGCTGGCGTCGCTCAAAAGCGAGAGCGAGTTTATCCATTCCTACCTGTTCCTGACGAGCACCCGTTACGGTTCGGCGATCGAAGTGGAAATGAATATCGACGAAAGCTGCGCACACTGCATGGTACCAATGCTCACACTGCAGACGCTCGTCGATAATGCGATCCGGAATAATGTGGTAATGAAGCAAAAACCACTGAAATTATCGATTACTACGCAGGGCAGACAGCTTGAAGTCCGGAATTCGATCCAGCCGAAGCACGTGAATGCAGCCCGGGAGGGGCTCGAAACGCTGATTTCCCGGTTCCGCGACCTGAACCTGGACGAGCCAATGCTTTTCGACGACGGGGAGACGTTTACCGTAAAAATACCCGTAGGAACAACCCGTAACCAATTCGAAACGACGTGAAGCTACTGGTCAGTTATACCAAACAGGATATATGGATCGCCTTGGCGCTGCTTCCTGCTTACATCGTGCTGATGAATTACTTGCTGGTAGGGGGCATTTATTTTTCGGACATTTCGGTGTTTGCAAAGGCGACCATCGTATCCACCGTCGTTTTCGGGCTTGCCTACCAATTGGTTCACGCCCGCATCGGCTACTGGTTCCGCAGGCAATTTTCGCATTTCAAGCAGACTCCCAAAAGAATGCTGCTCATGATACCGGCGCACATCGTTTGTAACCTGGCCATCATTAGCGGGCTGTTCTTTCTCTATAAAGCGGCCGGTTTTGAGGGCTATGTTTACGATCTTACCAGCTTCGAATGGGCGCTTGCATTGGGCGCACTCATGAATATCGTGGTCACATGCATACATGAGGGCGTGTACGCGTTCGAGCTGTGGCAACAGAAGCTGGTCGAAACCGAGAAACTACGCAAGGCCAACCTCCAAAGCCAGTTCGAGAGCCTAAAACAGCAGATCAATCCGCATTTCCTGTTCAATTGCCTCAACTCGTTGTCTTCGCTGATCGAGGAGGATGCCGAACTCGCCACGCAGTTTATCGATGAAATGAGTAACGTTTACCGGTACCTGCTGCGGAGTAACGAGTCGGAACTCACGACCCTGGAATCCGAGCTCAACTTTGCTAGCTCTTATTTTCACCTGCTCAGCACGCGCTACGGCAGTAATCTGCGGTTGGAGGAACAAATTGACCCCGCCTACCGCGATCATATGCTGCCGCCGCTCACGTTACAATTGCTGATGGAAAATGTGGTGAAACACAACGTGATCATGCCGCAGCAACCGCTGTATATAAGGCTGAATACGACGATCGACGGCAGGCTTGTCGTCTCGAACAACCTTCAAAAACGCTCGGTTACAATCCCATCCAGCCGGATAGGGCTGGCCAATATTGCTTCAAAATACAGCTTATTGGGGCAGGGAGAGATCAATATCGATGAAAACCCTCAGCATTTTTCGGTGAGTCTCCCCCTGCTCGTATCGGTGTAATGGTCACATCGTTTTCAAAGTCATCACGCTCTTGATCGCCGCCGATTCTCCGTCTTCGGGGAGGAGGTTGAAGCGTACTTTCAAAGTAGTTTCGGTCAGTTCGAGAACCTCCCAATCGTCTTTTTCGAGGCCGCTGGCCACACTTTTCATTTTGATGATCTTCGCTGTTTCATCGTAGGTCCAGTTGGCGGAGTAGCTTTCCTGTTCCTCTGCTGCATTGCATCGCTTGTTGCCGGTATTGGTGATAAACTTGCCGTCTTTTTGAAATACAATGAAGTCGTCGAAGTCGCATTCGATGAGCAGCTGCATGAGGTCGGTTTCCTTGTCGCCGTCCTCATCGAGGTCGAGCGGTTTTACGAGGTCCCAGGTCTCGGTTTTCCACTTTTTATCGGTGAAAGTAATTTTAACAGGCTCCGGTGTGATGTCTTTTTTGTCATTGTCTTTACAAGCGGAGGCCGCGATGGCGAGCAGGGAAAACAGGGTAATGTAAATGTAGATTTTCATTTTCATGGCTAATAGATTTGCATTTGGTTGTGCCAAAATTAGGACGGCTTCAGGGCCAACGCCGCAGGCATTATGCATCAAGCGGGACAAGCAGGGGATGAAGCGTACAAGGCGGTGTATGGAGTGTTCGATCGGCGTAAATGTCGGTTCAAACGGGTATTTTACCGGTGCCAGTCGGGGCGGTGACGTTTCATTGCTCTTAAATGCCGCTTCATAGGACGTTTATGTGTTTCCGGTTCCCGCAGGTTTCAGGAATTGGTTATCTTGACCTAACTTTTGAT
>DATMSL010000345.1:0-4034 GCA_035565435.1 Dyadobacter sp.
GACTGGGCAGCCGACAAATACGTTCCTGCCGGTGTAGATGCTACTGAGAATTCGGTGGTGGTACTTTAAGGGCAGTAAGCTATAAGCTTTAAGCTTTAGGCCTTAGGCTGTAAGCTATTAAAAAACCGGGGCTGTATAGTCCCGGTTTTTTAGTAAATATCTCAAAATCTATCGCTTATAGCCTATTGCTTATAGCCTCTATATTGAAAAACTATCACTCTCCACATAAGCCCTGATCAGCGCTTCTTCGCCTTCTTTTCCTTGCTTGGAGTTTCCGTGTTCCATACCCATAATGAACGATTTGCCTTCTTTCTTGCTGCGGTCGTAGATGTATTTGAACACGTTTTTATAATTGATCTCACCGGTTGTAGGCTCTTTACGGCCTGGTTCGTCGCCGATCTGGAAGTAGTCGATTTCACTCCATGTGCGGTCGATGTTGTAAATCAGGCGGCCTTCGTTTTTTTGCATGTGGTAAATATCGTACAGGATCTTGCACGACTTGCTGTTCACCCCGCGGCAGATTTCGTAGGTCTGGTCCGAAGTTCTCAGGAAGAGGTTGGGTGAATCGCTCAACGGCTCGAGCACCATTACCAACCCGTGTGGTTCGAGGATTTCTGCACCACGGCGCAATGCGTCGATTACGTTGCCTGTTTGCACACCGATCGGCAGGTTTCTTTCAAAATCACCCGGAACGACCGTCATCCATTTTGCATTCACACGCTTTGCTACCTCCACCGCCTTTTTACAGCCATTGAGGAAGATGTCGATATATTCTTGTTTGCCAGCAGCCAAAGTATTAGCACCATTACCGCCTTTATCTACTACAAACACGCCCATTTCCATTCCCAGTCGGCTCATTTCCTTCGCAATGGCTTCCTGCTGCTCCACCGGACGGCCCATCATACCGTTATCTTCCAATGCCATGAAACCCTGGTCTGCCATAAATTTAAGCTGGTCGATCAGGTCCTTTCCGGCGCTGTTCTGAAACATCCCGAAGTGGGAAGCATATTTGAGCTTAAACTTGTTTTTGGCCATAGGAGCGGCGCCCAATGCATCTCCTGCTGCGATTGCGGCACCAGCCAAACCAAGGGTAGATTTTACAAAATTTCTGCGGAGCATAAATGTTTCGATGTTTTTTGTTACAGATTGTAAAGATGTACAGTCCGGAAATATACCCCAAAATCGCCTCTCAATCTTCGTTCTACTGGTTTTTTCTGCGTTTCCGTCGCTCCTTTTTACCACTTTTCGGCTCTTCCGCCGGGGCGGCTACCACTTCTTCCGCAGGAGGCTTGGGCAAATAAGGGGCCAGCTGTGCCTTGATCTCTTCCCGGAACGCATTCTTAACGCCTTCCAATGCTGCTTCTTTCACCTCACCGTCGATCTGTTCGTTTCTGAGCAACTTTACCACCGCTTCCTCTCCCGGCCAGCTCGCACCCAGGTAGCGCGCTGCATCCTTCCGCACGCGTATCGGTTCCCCTGCATTCAACAATGTCGACCGTAACAAGTATACCGACTCGGAGCTACCGACCGTCTGTATCGAAGCCAGCAATGCCGACTTCTTTTCCTCATTCATACCGGCCAACTTTTGGGTAACATACGAAATCCCCGCCTGTTCGAGCAGCAACGCACCCGCGTCACGGCCGATTACCTCATCGGATTTGGTCAAAGCCAGTTTCAGCAACCGGTCATTTTCCGATTCCAGCTCGTAGCGGGTCATGAGGTCGATGTAATGCTCGGTTCCGTAAGTTTCGTCGAGGAGCTTGTTCAGGGCCGTCAGTCCTTGTTGGGAGTTAGTTACAAATGATTTATCCAAATGCAACAGTGCCAGTTTACTCACTTCGATCCGATCGGAAGACGGAACCTTCAAAACACTGAGCAGGGCCTGCGTTTTCTCGTAGCCGGCGTGAAAAAAGTCGAACGAGCGGAAATAGCGCAGCCTGCTTTTGAAACTTACCGACGTATCGGCCGCCAGTTCACTCAAATAGGGAATGGCCTTGCGGGTACGTGCGAGCCAGATAATATCCTTTCCGGCGTCCGTCATCCACGGCTTTGAACCAGCCCTTTCGAGCCAGGCCGGGAAAAGACGCTCCCATTGATCGTAGGCACCGATGCTCAGCGCTTCCACGGTCCAGCGATCATTGCCTTTATATTGTTTGGCCAGTTGAAGCCATACGTCCAATGCTTCGTAGGTGTGGTTATGGTTAATAGCCAATGCGCATTCGCGGCGCACTTGCGGATCGCGGTCGGAAGTGAGACGCTTGATGTATTCTGTCGGATCACTGTTGCGCTGGCGTACGGCGCGCAATGCGGTAATGCGCAAGTTGGGGTTCAGCTCACGGAAAGCGATATCGAGGTTGCGGTAATTGAAACCTTCGATACGGTTCAGCACCCACAATGCACGGGCCCGCAGTTTTGGATTACCGTTATATAACCTGAAAAGCTCTTCCAGAAACGGCTCTGCCGCCCAGCCGTGCTTCACACAGGCGTTCCATGCCAGGTAGCGTTGCGACAAGTTGGGGCTCTGCAATGCCTTTACTGCCTGCTCGGGTATCGACAAGTCGTATACCGGTATTTTGTAAGGTATGCCCGTTGGCGCGACGCGGTAAATACGCCCCCGGCTGCGGTCTTTCATTTTATTCGACCCCATTACCGGATCGTACCAGTCCGAAATAATCAGGGAGCCATCGGGCGCCACACAGACATCCGTTGGCCGGAACCATTTGTCGCGTTTGCCTTCCAGCACGGGCAAAATGCCGGTCGATTTATAACCAGCCCCTTCATTCTGCACCGGAAACGCGCTCACATAACCCTGACCGGCATCGGCGAGTAAAATCTGGTCCCAATAGCGCCGTGGCAGTAAATCGCCTTCGTAGATCGTCATGCCCATTGGAAAACCCGATCCGGTTTCCAGCAAATCGGGCACTACGCCGGGATCATTCTGATGCCAGTGACGGCGCGGAATTTCGTCTTCCAGGTTGGTACGGTTGAGACGCCAGCTTGCACTGGTCATTTCATCGATATACCCGAAATTACCATTCTCCATCACATAGGAAACCCTGTCAGCCCCATTACCGGGCTCCTCCTGATCCGACTGCCACATAGTACCGTAGCTGTCCACTGCCACTTCCCAGCCGTTGCGGAAGTTTTCGGCCATGATCTCGACTTTGGTAAAATCCTGCTCGCAGCGAAAAACCACGCCTTGTTTATATTGCCTGAAATCGATTGGTCTTTCGTATTTATCGAGCAACGGGCGATCCTGGCCGTCTACCAATTGCCTTCCGGCATTACCAAAGTTGAAATAAAACTTACCATCCGGCCCGAACACAAATGCATGGATACCCGCGTCGTTTTGCGAGCCGCCAATGCCTTTGAAAAGAATTTCTTTCTTATCGGCCTTATCATCGCCGTTGGTATCCGTGAAAAGCCACACATATGGGCTTTGTGAAACAATCGCCTTATTGCCCATGACCCAAATCCCTAACGGCGCATTGAGTTCCGGGCCCTGGTAAAAGACCTTGGTAACATCCGCTTTACCGTCGCCATCTTTATCCTCCAAAATCACAATCCGGTCGCCTTGCCCGAGTTCCGATTTGCCGTTTACGGCGGGGCGGTAATTGTACGCCTCGCACGCCCACACACGCCCGCGATGGTCGACGTCGATATTGATCGGATTAATCACATTAGGCTCCGAAGCAAAGAGCGTCGCTTCCAGCCCTTCGGCCGCTTGCACGCCCGCTACCGCACTACGCGAGAACCGCCGCTCTGTCTCCGACAATGCCGCATAAGCACTATCCGGATCAACAACTACTAATGAATCAGCAACTTGACTAAAACCTTGAAATGAAAGGGAGGTAAAAAGAACCGCAGCACACCATGCAGATCTCACGATAGGAAATTGTTTCAAAACGAATTTTTGATGATGCAGATAATTTCAAAAAACGTTATAAAAATACCTCCTATTTCGGGAAATACGAAATGCAGTTTCAGGAAAATGTAACCTTTTGGCGATTTGAAGTAGCTTGATTTAAAGCTGG
>DATMSL010000346.1:0-2346 GCA_035565435.1 Dyadobacter sp.
CTTGCGGCAGGTCTTCCTTTTTCATGGATATGGGCAGCTTTTGTATGGTTTCAGCACACGGTGAGCAGGCAGAACATGTACGAGAAGCGCGAGCTCTCAGGTACTGCCAGCAATATTTTTTCACCCTTTTTCAAAGCCCCGCTGTTGAACACTTCTTCGAGCATCATGTAAATAGACGCTGCTCCTACGTTGCCTTTCGTCACGAGGTTGGTGTACCATTTCTCTTTGGGGATAGGCATACCGTTTTCATTGAAAAACTCGTCGATCTTGCCCTCAAAGAAATAGCTCGACAAATGCGGCAGAAAATAGCTCACATCGTCCATCGTTACTCCTTTCTTCACAAGAATATCCTTGAGTTTGGCAAAACCCAATTTAACAATTTTTTCACCTAACAACTTCACATCCTGTTTGATACTTAAAACCGAACGCTCTTGTATCTCCTCAGCGGTGAAATCCTTATAGCTTCTCAATGTGCCGTCTTCGAGCTTGTCGGCGCCCATGTACATACACGCCTCCACCTCGTTGGCATACGAGCAGCCTTCGATCCAGTCTATTTTCAGTGAGATTCCTTCCTGGTTCGGAGCCGATTCTACTAAAAACGCGCCTGCGCCGTCAGAGAGCATCCAGCGCAGAAAGTCCTTTTCAAATGCAAGGAAAGGATTCTTTTCCAGACGGGTAAGTTGCTGGATTTCATCCTCGAACTGATCCGAGCGCAGCACGGTCGACAGGCGTTCCGAAGCACAGGCAACCGCCTTTTGCTTCTCGCCGAGCTTCACGGCCATGTAGGCATATTTGAATGCGTGCATTCCCGCACAGCACACTCCCGACGGCGATACCACCTCGATCGACGCGGCCTCGGGCAGGTAACCATGCACCATTGACCCGTGCGAAGGCATCAGTTGGTCGGGGCTGGACGTGGCGCAGCTCAGCAAATCCATTTCACCGATTTCCGCCGGGTTGTTTTTGAACAGGTCCTTGACAGCCAGCGACGCCATTTCCGCATTGGTGTGCGTAGGCGTTCCGTCTTTGCGTAATGCATAGTACCGGTTTTTGATCCCGTTATTACGCAGAACAATGGCTTTTGATTTGGAAGGTTTTCCGTTGATGTATCCTAAGTATTCTTCCATTTCCTCATTGGAAACGGACTCATTCGGTAAAAACTTGGCAATCCTTGTAATATATGCTTCTGACATTATGATTTGGTTTCTACACCACAAAAGTATTCTTTTTTCTTCTTAATCGCATTGGCGGTAAGCGGCGCGATCAGTAACCGGTAAGCCGTGACCAGCACCGGCGCTACCATAAAAAGCGCAACGAGCAGGTAATATTTGAAAAAACCAACCAGCCTTTTCCGCTTTTCAGGCGTGGTACCCTTCGTTTTGATTAGGTTTGCCCAGATCCTGAACAGCTTCTTGGCCCGCCCTTCGATAAATAGGATATCAGTGGGTATGTTAATAAGGCCTGTGGCCATGATTTCTTTCTGTAAACCGGCATACTCCCGGTTGTCGTATGCTTCTTTAACGATCGCTCCGAAACGGGAGGCGCTCTGAATGTCCTCATCGCTCACGCCCGGCTTGGGGAAAACACCCCACTTGCGGTCTTTCCGGCCAGTAAGCATCCAGTGCAAAATGGTTACCGCGCTGACAAGGTTCGAAACGCGGTCCATCAGCGGGATATTTCCTACCAGCTTCCCACCCGCGTCGGCGATCAGCTTTTTAATGCTTTCCTGCGAGTTGAGCCACATATTCCGTCCGCCGATCACGGTTACGATGGGCGTGTCCCTAACCCTGGCTTTAAAGCCAGGGCTGTGCAGCAACGACGTGATCGGCAGCGATGGCGACAAAAACCACGGCTGGTAACCCAACACGATCAAATCGTAACGCTCGGCATCGAAATGCAGCGGTTGGAGCTCGATCGGGTCTTCCTGCACGCATTCAGGCATTTTGTCGAAAAACTCGTCCGAAGTCCAGGGGAATACAAAGGGTTTGGCCGGAAAAATCTCCAATCGCTCTACTGTTTCAGGCTCGAACGGTTTCAGAAACTGCTCGATAATTTCATTTAACTGACCTGACTGAGAGTAGTTTACAACTAGAATATTTTTCATTGATCCGCAATAATTCCTGTTAATGCATTCCTATCTGAGATCCGATTCTTTCAACACCTTCGAATCCTTCGCATAATCGGCGATGACGTTTTTAAGGTCGGCCTCGAGCTTGTCGTAGCCCGAAACGACGGCCTGTTTGTCGGCATCTATTTCCTTATTGTATTTCAAAATCCCGGGCGCATGCTCCTGTACCGTCAGGCGCAGGAAACGGAACTCGGTATTGCCCGGGTTGCTTTTGATCT
>DATMSL010000347.1:0-1992 GCA_035565435.1 Dyadobacter sp.
TGCGACCCCTAGCACCCCATGCTAGTGCGCTACCGGGCTGCGCTACATCCCGAACTTCTAAGAATGCCTTGCGGCTGTTCTTTGGGGTGCAAATCTAAGAATGTTTTGGATTATTGTTCATTTCAGGTTGAAAAAAATTGAACTAGCCTGAAATGAACAATAAATAGACCGCTATCTAGATCGACTCGTTCTGCCAGTCCGGGTTCACGACGTCGACTTTACCTTTCCGGAACCACTTGTCGCGAATGCGCTCGTTGACGTAATACATACATGGTACCATGATGAGTGTCAGCAGGGTTGAGAATGTCAGACCGAAAATGATCGTCCAGGCGAGGATGTTCCAGAACACAGAGCTCGGGCCTCCGATGATCAGATGGGGTTCGAGATCGCGGAAGAGGCCGACGAAATCTACTGTGATACCCAATGCAAGCGGTACGAGACCAAGTACTGCGGCAGAAGCCGTGAGCAATACGGGCGTCAGACGGATCGCACCGCCTTCAATAATGGCCTCGCGCATCGGATACCCGCGCCCGCGGAGCTCTTCAATGAACTCGATGAGGAGAATACCGTTTTTCACCACAATACCAGCCAATGCGATGATACCTACGCCGGACATGATGATCGAGAAGTCTTTGTTGAAGATCACAAAACCCAGTAATACGCCAATTAGTGAAAGCACGATTGTGAAGAATATGATGAAGGGCTTGATCACGGAGTTGAACTGCGTCGCGAGGATCAGGTAAATCAACATGATGGCTGCACCGAACGCAGTTCCGAGGAAAGACATGGATTCGGCTTGCTCTTCCTGCTCTCCACCCATTTTGATGATATATCCGTTGGGTACTTCCATATCCTGGATCAGGGTTTGGATCTGTGCCACAATTTCGTTGGCATTATAGCCCGGCAATACGTCGGAGCCCAATGTTACGATACGGCGCTGGTCCTGGCGGTTGATCTGGCTGAAAGTCGTTGAATAGTGGATATTGGCAACGGAAGTAATCGGTACCTGGCGCAATGCGCCGCCCATATTCATGTCGCGGTACACGACATTCAGGCTCAAGAGTTTCTCAATCTGTTCACGATCGTCTTTTTCCAATCTTACCATAATAGGATATTCATCCTTGTCGTCGCGGAATTTGGAAACTTCCAAACCGAACAATGCTGTACGCACTGCCAGTGCGATTTGCTGCGAGCTGATGCCTTCGCGTTGTGCTTTCTCGCGGTCGATGTCGATCACGATTTCAGGCTTGTTGGTAACCAGGTCAGAGCGGAGCTGGTCGATACCTTCAATGCCCGAATCCTGCACTTTTTTGAGAACGTCTTTTTCCAGTTTTTGAAGTACTTCAAATTCATCACCGGAGATTTCGATCGAAATAGGTTTACCGGTCGGCGGTCCGACGGCTTCACGTTCTACGGAGATTTCTGCGCCGGGGATACCTGATACAGCATCACGAATTTTGCGCAGGATCAATTCAGAAGATCTGCCGCCACGCTCGGTACCATACACGAATGCAACGGTCACCTTCGACTTGTGCGGTGTGGCAGAGCGGTCGGGGTTGTATGGGTCACCCGCGTTTTTGCCGACGTTGGCAATCACCGAATTCACCATATCCATGGCTTTCTCCTTCTCCAAAACATCAAAAACGCGCTTTTCAATGATCTTGGTTACCGAGTCGGTCACGCGGGCGTCGGTTCCGATGGGTAGTTTGTTATAAACATACACATAGTCGGGATCACCGCTTGGAAAGAACAACACTTTGGGTTGTGCTATGCCGGTGATGATAAAGGTGGCAACCAGCAGGAAGAATACGCCGACAATCGCTACCACCGGACGCCATCCTTTGAGCAGCCAGTCGATGAGCTTGCGGTAGCCGTTTTTCAATGCAGGAAGTAGGTTGTCCTGGAATGGGACCAGAATGCGGGGCGTCAGAATATAGTGGTTGAAAATCCAGAGTATCAATATAAATACAAAGAAATTACCCACACCACGGT
>DATMSL010000348.1:0-1940 GCA_035565435.1 Dyadobacter sp.
ATCAGACTGTTCCGCCTTTCGGTTTACGAGGGTTCAGAAATATTAAAAATTTTAGATTTAGTAATTAGCATAAAAGCCCTGGCATAGATCCAAGGCTTTTTATGTTAATTACCGTTATGTGAAATCCGGTGTCTAGGTCGACAATGGGCGGCCGGCGGGGATATTGATCCGCTGGCGGTTGTTCGGGAAGGTGGCTCGCTTGGCTGTAAACTTCGCATTTACATATTCCACCATATCGATTTCGCCGGTAATGGTGTCGCTCGAAAGCTTTCCGTAGAATGTCATCGTCAGGTTGTCGCCCGGCACGCTGTACCGGCTCTGGAAGCGTACTTCGTCTCCATCGATGTTACCGAACAGCTCGCGCGTCGCGAACTCGCCCTTGTGCGTTCCGTACAGGTAGTTACCGTCCTGCCTTTCGATAATGAACGTATGCTTGCTGGCGCTGGTGTAAAACTCGATGCTCACATCCCAACGGCCTGCGATTTCGGCAGCAGGCGCTTTCATGACCGCTTCGGCTTTTGGAGCGCTGCGTTTGCGGGTGAGGATTTCGTAAATGCGCTCCGCCACAATTTTGTCGTTACCAGGCCCCATCATATAAGCAGCTACGGTAATCGACGTGGTAGGAGGGCCGGATTGCGCTGCCTGACCCCTGCGGAACCCGGTTCCCACGGCCACACGCGGTTTGGTGGTTTGCAGCTCGTCGGCTACTTCCTGGCCGGTGATATTGAGCTTGGTAGGATCCCAGGTCACGGTTAATGTCGGTGTAGCATTATCCAATGCGCCTTCTGCGGGCTCTTTAATTTCGAGTTTCGCACTCGGGATACCATTCAGTTTTTTGGAGATGTTTTCCAGCCATGATACCCAGGTTCTCATTTCAGCCTTATGGTCGCGCGTCGCCCATGCCTCCACGGCTGCGAGCATCCCTATCATTTCTTCGCGGCCTACTTTATTGTTACGGCAAGGTCCATGGTGCGGCGCGCTAGCTTGCCATGCCGACATGAGTACGTCCTTGCTGCCGAGCATCAGACCCGCGCATTGCGGCCCGCGGATTACTTTACCACCACTGTAAGCCACCACGCTCGCTCCGGCTTGCAGGTGGATATTAGGGATGGTCAAACGCTCAGCTGCGGCGTCCACCAGCAATGGTACACCAGCAGGTTTGGCGATATCCGCCACGGCCTTTACGGTCCACGGTTCGTCGCCTGGCATCATGTAAATCATAGCCGTGCGAGGCGTGATGGCTTTTTTGAGCTCTTCGATGGTTTCAACCGTAATGATTTTCACACCCACATTGCGGATCGCGTGGTCATACACGTTGCGCGAGGATCTCGGGATAATCACTTCTGTTTTTTCAAAACCTTCCAGATTGGGAATGCGAATCAGTTTTTCAGGGTTACCACCTGCGATAATGCCCGCGGTTACCTCGTTCATACCCGCCGCGCAGCCCGACGATACCATGCCCCATTCGGAGCCCACGATTTCCGACAGGCGCTGGCCTACGCCAAATGCGAGCTCGTCGATCTGTACATTATATTGGCATGCGTACTCCATGGCCTGACGAACTTCGGGCAATTCGATAGAAGCCCCGATAATGGTAAAGGTCCCCCGGCAGTTGATAATCGGCTCCACACCGATCGACTGATAGATTTGCGGTCCCGGTTTCAATGGCCCGGGTGCTGACACGGCGCCTGCCGCCTTCTGAAACCATTTCGGCTTGCTGCTTTCGGCAAAGGCTGCAGACGTGCTGGCCGCCGCGCTCAGAACGCCTCCCGCGAGCGGGATCATGGAAAGATCTTTTAAAAGTTCTCTGCGTTTCATTGGTGTTAAGGTATTGGGGGTTTGAATGGTTAAAGGGCTTTGTCGGGAAAATGGTCAGGCGTTGTCAGGTTTAGTCTGGTATTGCCAAGTGTTGTCGGGTGTTGTCAGGTATTGTGGGTATT
>DATMSL010000349.1:0-6989 GCA_035565435.1 Dyadobacter sp.
GTTAAAAGAAGACGGCTCGGCGAAGGTAGTTGACCTGGCCAGGCTTTTTAAAGTGACCGAAGTGACGATCCGGCAGGATCTGGACAAGCTCGAAAAGGACGGGCTGGTGATCAAGGAACACGGCGGGGCGTTTTTGAAGAATGTCGAAGACCAGGTGCGCAATTTTTCGCTGGCCAACCAGGAAAACCTCGATAAAAAGGAACTGATCGCGGCGAAATGCCTGGAATTTATTTCCAATGGTGACACGATCATTCTCGATTCGGGGTCGACCACGACGGAAATTGCGAAGAAGCTGCGGGGCAGCAACAAGCATCTGACGGTGATTACGAATGCACTGAATATCGCATTAATCCTGGGTGCCGAAACGGGTATCGAGGTGATCATGACCGGGGGGGAGTTTAAGCCGCCTACCTTGTCGCTGACTGGCCAGAAAGCCGCCGACTTTTTCAAAGGATTGAACGTGCAGAAGCTTTTCCTCGCCACGGCGGGATTGTCGCTGAAAGCAGGGTTGACCTACCCGAGTATCGCCGACCTGGTCGTGAAAAAGGCCATGATCGACGCCGCAGACACGACTTACCTCGTGGCGGATTCGACGAAAGTTGGAAAAAGCGCATTCGCGAGCCTCGGAGCGCTTTCGCTCATCGATTATATCATTACGGACGCGGGGATCGAGGAGAGGTTTCAGCAGCTTTTTCACGACAACGAAATAGAGTTGATTATTGCGGAGTAGGTCACTTTTCGGGAGAGTGGAGGAAAGGGAGGAAGGAGGAAAGGAATAGTCAGGAGGTGGTCAGGGGTAGTCAAGAGGTGGTCAGGGGTAATCAGGAGATGGTTAGGGGAGTTTGGACAACAAATGACAGTACATGACCAAAAATGACAATACATGACCACAAATGACAATACATGACGAGCAATGGCCAGAAAGGCGCCGCACCTGGCCGAACAAAGTAACAAACCATGAACATGAAGAGTATCGGAGTCATTATAGGTAACAGGGATTTCTTTCCGGACAGGCTGGTGGCCGAGGCACGGGTAGAGATTGTTGATTTACTTAAAAAATTAAATATCAACGGGATTATGCTCGATACCGAGGCTACCAAGCTTGGCGGCGTCGAGACGTTCCAGGATGCGCAGAAATGTGCGGCATTGTTCCGGGCGCACCGCGATGAGATTATCGGTGTGCTAGTGGTATTGCCCAATTTTGGTGACGAACGGGGCATTGCCGAGACGTTGAAACTGGCCGATCTGAATGTACCGGTGCTGGTACAAGGTTACCCCGACGATCTGGATAAACTCGACGTAGCCCGCCGCCGCGATTCGTGGTGCGGAAAGATTTCGGCCTGCAACAACCTGTATCAGTTTGGTATCAAATACACGCTTACCACGAAGCACGTCGTGCATCCGACCGATCCTTCGTTCATTAAAGATCTGAATGACTTCGTGGCGGTATGCCGGGTGACCAAAGGGCTTCGTAATGTTCGTATCGGTGCGATTGGCGCGCGTCCGGGTGGTTTCAATACGGTGCGTTACAGCGAGAAAATATTGCAGCGGAACGGCATTTCGGTCGTGACGGTCGATTTATCCGAAATATTAGGTAACGCCAATAAGCTCACAGCCCAGGATTCGAAAGTGAAGGAGCGTTTGGACAAAATCACTTCCTATGCCTCGCGTGGGCGTACGCCGGATGAGGCTTTGATTCAAATGGCAAAGCTGGATGTGGTTTTGGGAGATTTTATAGAGGCTAATGCACTGGACGCAACGGCCATTCAGTGCTGGACGTCGGTGCAGCAGAATTATGGCTGCAACGTGTGCACGAGCATGAGCATTATGAGCGAAAACATGATGCCCAGCGGTTGCGAGGTGGATGTGACGGGTACTTTAAGTATGTATGCGCTGCAACTGGCTTCAGGCTCGCCGAGCGCGTTGGTCGATTGGAATAACAATTACGCCAACGACGATAACAAATGTGTACTCTTTCATTGTGGTAACTGGGCGAAATCGTTTTTGCCGGATATCGAAATCGCGACGGCGCCGATCCTCGGCACGTCGGTCGGGGAGGAGAATACCTGGGGCGCATTGGCCGGTCGCACGCCTGCGATGCCGCTCACGTACGGGCGCATCAGCACGGACGACCCGCGCGGCGTGATGAAGGCGTATATAGGCGAGGGGCGTCTGACGGACGATACGCTGAAAACCTTCGGTAACCGCGCCGTGGCCGAGATCCCTAACCTGCAAAACCTGATGCAATACATTTGCCGCAATGGTTTCGAACACCATGTGGTCATGAATGCATCCAAAACCGCAGGCATTTTGAAAGAAGCATTGGGCAACTATATGGGCTGGGAAGTGCAGGTTTTTGATGAACCTGCACAGCAACCTTACCCGTCCCGCGTGCCCGACCGCGAACTTGTTTCGCAAAACTGAACCCTGAACTATCGGAAAATTACAAATACCGGCCGTCAGGCCGGACTAATGCTAAGAGTCATGTCGGAAAAGGAACTGGCGCAGAAATCGGTGGAGTACCGTAAGAAAATACTCAAATATATCTACCAGGCCAAAGCGGGGCACACCGGCGGAAGCCTGTCGTGTATCGATATTTTGAATGTGCTCTACAATCATACGATGAACGTCGGCCCTGGTACTTTCGACTCGCCCGACCGCGACCGGTACATTCAGAGCAAGGGACATACGGTGGAAGCATTATATGTCGTGCTGGCGTCGCGGGGCTTTTTTCCGGAGTCGGATTTGGAGACTTTGTGCCAGTACCAGTCGCATTACATCGGGCATCCTACTCGCAAGGTGCATGGCGTGGAGCAAAATACCGGGGCGCTGGGCCACGGACTTTCGCTGAGCGTGGGTACCGCCATCGCCGGCAAGCTCGATAAGCGCGATTATCGTGTTTTTACGGTCCTGGGCGATGGCGAACTGCCCGAAGGTTCTAACTGGGAAGCCGCATTGTCGGCTTCGCATTACAAGCTGGACAACCTTTGCGCCATTTTGGATAAAAATACCCTTCAAATCAGCGGCCCCACCAGTGATGTATGCAACACCGATCCGGTCGACGAGAAATTCGAAGCATTCGGCTGGGCTGTGCGGCATGTGGATGGGCATGATATCGGCGAACTGACGGCGGCTTTCGATGCATTGCCATTTGAAAAAGACAAGCCGAGTCTCATTATCGCGCACACCGTGAAAGGTAAGGGGGTGAGTTATATGGAAAATCAATTGAAGTGGCACCACGGCGTGCCCGATCCCAAGCAGTACGCCGATGCGATACAGGAACTGAACCTTTTGGAAGAAACACTTTCCTGAGCCGTTCCGGGAAACCTGACATTGAATTTAAATCGAAGAAATAGTGGATGCGACTATCGAGAACATTGCTGTGAGCCAGCGGGCTAATCTGGAAGTTTTTTCGGGCACATTGCAGCGCCTCGCCCAAACCGACAGGGACATTATCGTGGTAACGAGCGATTCGCGCGGCTCCGGCAAGCTGGTGCCGTTCGGGCAGAAATTTCCCGAGCAGATCATCGAGGTGGGCATTGCCGAGCAGAACCTTGTGGGTGTCGCGGCGGGTCTGGCTTCGGCGGGCAAAAAGGTTTTCGCGGTTTCTCCCGCCTGTTTCCTGACAGCCCGTGCACTGGAGCAGATCAAAAACGATGTGGCTTATTCCGATAACCCAGTAAAGCTGATCGGTATCAGTGCGGGGGTGAGCTATGGCGCGTTGGGCTCTACACACCACAGTTTGCACGATTTCGCGGTTCTGCGCACCATTAATAACCTCGTTGTAGTCGCTCCGGCAGACAATTTCGAGACGGAACAGGCCATTTTGCTGGCGGCCGAAAGCGATATTCCGGTGTACATCCGTTTTGGCAAGAAACAAATGCCCCTGCTTTCCGAAGAGGAGAAAACCTTCGAGTTCGGAAAAGGCCGCGTCGTGCGCGAGGGGCGTGACATTACGATCGTCGGCACGGGCGAAACGGTTGCACCCGCTTTACTGGCCGCCGAAAAGCTCGAACGCGAGCATCATATCTCCGCCACGGTAGTGAGCATGCACACAATCAAGCCACTTGACTACGATCTTTTGCGCAATATTGCAGCTTCCGGCCAGCCAATTATTACAGTAGAAGAGCACAGCGTTTACGGCGGCCTCGGCGAGGCGTGCGCTTCGTTTTTGGTCCAGAATGACTTTCATAACCGGTTCAAGATCATGGGTATTCCCGACGAATATACGGTTACCGGCTCCCAAACGGAGATTTTCAATCATTACGGTATTTCAGCAGGAGGCATTGCTGCTGCGGCACTCGGCCTTGTCAGATAAGCGACTGCTCGTGTAAGTGTAAACAGGCGGTTAATTAGTCGTTGTAAAATCAGGTCTTTTTCAAATAGGGTTATTTGGTCAAAATTTATGAAACTGATAAGACAAGTGTTCCGTGGTGCCGCATGGCTGTTTTTAGGCGTGGCGACGCCCGGCGTGGCGACGCCCGGCGTGGCGCAGGACGCGTTGGGCGAAGATACGTCCAAGCGTCGTGTGCTGGTACTCACCGACATTGAAAACGAGCCGGACGATACGCAGTCGATGATCCGGTTTTTGACCTATTCCAATCAATGGGACATTGAAGGCCTCGTAGCGACGACTTCCATTCACCAGCAAAAGCGTGTTGCGCCGGAAAAGATCAAGCAGCTCATTGAGGCCTATCGGAAGGTACGCCCGAACCTGCTTTTGCATGAAAAAGGCTATCCCGAAGCCGATTACCTCATCAGTGTCACCAAAAGTGCCTATCCCGATTTCGGATTGAATGCAGTGGGTAGGGGCAAGGACTCGGAAGGTTCGGAATGGATTATCAAGGTAGTTGATAAAAAGGACGACCGACCCGTATGGATTCCCGTCTGGGGCGGTGCCAACTGTCTTGCGCAAGCGCTCTGGAAAGTGAAAATGACCCGTTCACCCGAGGATGTGAAGAAATTTGTATCCAAAATCAGGATGTATACTATTTCGGATCAGGACGATACCGGTCCGTGGATCCGCAAGACCTTTCCGGAGCTGTTCTATGTGGGGAGTCCGGGTTACCACGCGGCCGGCGCCTACCATTATGCGACGTGGTCGGGCATCAGCGGCGACAAATTTCACGGCCGTTTTGCCGGCGCCAATTTTGAAATCGTAGACAATCCCTGGCTCGACGAGCACGTGCGCAGCCACGGCCCGATGGGTAAGGAATATCCTTTTACCAAATTCCTGATGGAAGGCGATACGCCGTCATTTTTAGGATTGGTCAACAATGGCCTCAATGACCCCGAGCATCCTGAATACGGTGGCTGGGGCGGACGATACGAACTCTACACGCCACGCACACTTAAATATTTTTACGAACCTGAAACCCGCCCGATCTACACCGACGCCATGGACGAAGTGAAAGGTACCGACGGGGCATACCATACCAGCAACAAAGCCACCCTGTGGCGCTGGCGTGAGGCATTCCAATACGATTTCGCGGCCCGGATGGACTGGACGATCAAGCCTTACAAAGAAGCCAATCACCCGCCGAAAGCGGTTGTGAAAGGCGGCACGCGGATCAATGCCAAAGTGGGTGAGCCCGTGCAGCTTAGTGCCGAAGGCTCGCAGGACCCCGATGGCAACAAATTGGCATATGAATGGATCTATTATCCAGAGCCGGGCAGTTACAATATCAAAGAATCACTCGGTATTAAGGATATAAAAGCAGCGCAGACATCTTTTGTGGCTCCAAAGGTGGAAAAACCGGAGACCATTCACGTAGTATTGGCGGTCACCGACAATGGCTCGCCCGCGCTCACACGTTACCAGCGCGTGATCGTAACGGTGTACCCGTAAACGGGGCCGTATGTGCCGTCGCCTAAACTCATTGCCGTATGAAAACCAGCATACATTATCGGATAGCGCTTTTTTGCATCCTTTTCGGGATTGGATTAATAGGTTGTAAAACAAAGGATTCCAAAGACGAGCCGAAAAAGATCGCAATCGTCGTGTCGACACTCAATAACCCGTGGTTCGTTTTCCTCGCGCAAAAAGCCGAGGCGAAAGCGAAGCAGCTCGGCTACGAATCCAAAGTTTTTGATTCCCAGAACAATACGGCACAGGAAACCGACCATTTCGACAATGCGATTGCTTCGGGGTATGACGCGATCTTATTCAATCCTACGGATGCCGACGGCTCCATTGTGAATGTGAAGACTGCGGTGGCAGCGGGCGTGCCGGTGTTTTGCATGGACCGGGAGGTGAATGCGAATGGTGCAGCTACTTCTCAGATTTTGTCGGACAGCTATTCCGGCTGCGTGGCAATCGGGAAGTACTTCGTCGAGACGTTGAACAAGAAAGGGAAATACGTCGAAATCCTCGGCATGGTGGGCGATAACAACACCTGGAACCGCTCGAAGGGCTTTCATAGTGTGGTGGATTTCTATCCGGGGTTGAAAATGGTGGCCCAGCAAAGCGCCGATTTCGACCGGAACAAGGCGATGGAAGTCATGGAGTCTATCCTGCAAGCGCACCCGGATATCGACGGTGTGTTCTGTGGCAACGACGCCATGGCCATGGGAGCTTACCAGGCCCTGGTAGCGTCCGGAAAGGCCGATCGTGTGAAAGTGTTCGGTTTCGACGGTGCCGAAGATGTGGTGAAATCCATTCAAGATGGGAAAATCCTGGCAACGGGCATGCAGTTCCCCGCGGTAATGGCGCAGACTGCGGCCACATTTGCCGACGAGTATTTCAAAGGCAAACGTGATTTTCCAGGCAAAATGCCGGTGGCAGTGGAACTGGTGAAGAAGGATAATGTCGAAAATTATGCCGCGTACGGCGAAAAAGAATAGCTATGCCCAAACCGATCCGATACCTGCTTTTTGTGGCGGTGTTTGCACTACTGGCTTATAATTCGGTGTATTTCAAGAAGCTGGATGAAGTGAAGGCCGGTGCCGCTGCATTTGATGCCGCCGGTTATGCCAAAGATTTCTGGGAA
>DATMSL010000350.1:0-16073 GCA_035565435.1 Dyadobacter sp.
CTTCAATGAGTCTTTTACGTTGAAAATCAATGGCTTCTTTTAAATCCAGCGCCTTCACAGCCACCTTATCCCCACCCAACTGCTGATTTTTAATGAGCATTTCTTCTTCCTGCTTATAAATCTGTTCCATGCCGCGCTCGAAGGCTATCTTTTCTTTAAATACCTCGCTTTTAGCCTCCAATTGCTTCATTGTCTTCGACTTCTCTCCTTCCTGATTGTAGTTCATTTTAGGCAAAACCGATAACACCGTTAAATCAGCTAGGCCCGAAAGCCGGATACTCTCCCTATCCAGCGAACCAGACAACCCTTTAAATATCAGTTCGTGCGTACCTTCATCCAGCGTCAGGGAAATGTCCCTCATTACTTCTGCACCATTTCGGTAAATCGTGACTTGCCTGATGTTGCTGTTTACTACTTGTGTCTTTTGCCCAAATGCCTGGCATGACAAAAGAGCTATAACAACAATGCTAAGGAGAGCTATTCGCATGTTTGAAATTCGATTAAAGTGAGTCGGGATTGTCTGGGTATAGTCTCCAAAAAGTAATCAAAAAAAGTAAAACACAAATGCTTTAAGTAACCCATACTTAACAAAAGGCACTTCTCACTTTTCCTGCATTCCCTTATCTTTAACCAAAAAATGACTTGATGCTGGATATCGTAATCGAAGCCCGGAAGGCGGCAATCAGTGAATCGGTGGTGGTGAAGCGGATACTTCCTTTTCGCCTCAGAAGAATGGTCGGACCGTTTATATTCATGGACCACGCGGGGCCATTGGGGGCGATTCCTGCCAATCCGTCGTCGATGGATGTGCTCCCACACCCGCATATCGGGCTTTCGACGGTTAGTTATCTGTTTGACGGACAGGTTACCCACCGCGACAGTACCGGGGTGCAACAGATCATCAAGCCCGGCGAGGTGAACTGGATGACAGCGGGCAGTGGTATTGCGCATTCGGAGCGTTTCGAAGATCCTGCGGCGCTAGCCGGTGGGCTGGAAATGATCCAGACGTGGGTTGCGTTACCGGAAAGAGCTGAAGAATCTACCCCTACTTTCAAGAACTATACCAAAAATGAACTACCCGTATTTACCGACAAGGGGGTGTGGATGCGGCTCATTGCCGGCAATGCATTTGGCTTGTCCAACAGTGTCGAAACGCTTTCGCCGCTGTTTTACCTGCATGTCGTTTTGGAGGCGGGCGCTACTTTCCGCATTCCGGATGGGTATTCCGAAAGGGCTGTCTATGTCGTAAAAGGGTCGGTAGAAGCCGGCGGCCACTTTTACCAGCCCGGGAAAATGCTGGTTTTCAACAAGAATGCGGAGCCTATCATGAAAACCAGGGAAAATACGACGCTGATGCTGCTTGGCGGCGAGCCGCTTGGCGAACGTTTTATATGGTGGAACTTCGTTTCATCCAGAAAAGAGCGCATCGAGCAGGCCAAGGAGGATTGGAAACAAGGGCGCATTCAATTACCACCCGCCGACAATCACGAGTTTATCCCCCTACCCGAGGACTATTCACGCCCCGCTGGTACCCCTCCCGGACCGGAACCGCTTTCCTGATATTTACACAAAATACCGTTTTGCAAATTTCCTGACATTTCTATATACCAGGAAATCTGCAAAACGGTTATACCTGCACTTTTAGCCTGCCAGCCGCGACGGCGGTACGCCAAACATCTTTTTAAATGCAAACGAGAAATGCGAAAGGTCTTCGAAACCAATTTCGAGGTAAACTTCGGAGGCGGCACGCCCTTTTTCTTTGATCAGGTAATGTGCCTCCTGCAATCTCCGCTGTTGCAGCCAGCGACTGGGCGATGTGTGAAATATATGTTCAAAATCACGCTTGAATGTCGCCAGGCTCCGGCCCGTCAGATAAGCAAAACGGTTCATTTGCACATTAAAATGGAAGTTTTTGTTCATAAATGCTTCCAGGTCGATCTTACCCGGCTCACTGAAATCGAACAAGATGTCTTTCATCGCCGGCGACGAGCGCAAAAGGATCATAACTGCTTCCCGCAGTTTCAAGGCCTGCAAATCCTCATTAATCAACTGATCGTCCTCACAGTAAGGCATCAGCGATTCCATAAATCCCTTCACCAGCCCGCCTCCTTTCAATGCAATAATCGCCCCCGCTTCCTGACTTCGTGCATGGTCGGCCTGATGTCCGTGCTCCATGGCGAAACTCCTCAGCGTTTCCTGGTCCAGGTAAACAGAAATGGATTTAAAAACGCCATCTGCGGGTGGTTGTTTGATGAATTTCAATAGCTGATTACGCCTCGTAAACCGGTAATCCCCTGGTTTGAAAACATATTCCTGCTCCCCGTTATTAATCGTGAGCGTCCCCGAAATCTGGTAGCTGAACACGTGCTCGGGCGCAAACTGCTCCCCCTCGCGGTTCCGCGTGAAATAGCAGGAATACGCGATGGGAGATTTCTGTTTGTTGGATTTAAGATCGGCCATGAACAAAGTTAGCGATTAGGCATTCTTTTTGATGCCCGTATACCATTTGCCCATGGAGGTTTCCAGAAAATCCTCCGATTCGTGGTGGTCGGTGGAAATACTTACTTCTTCCCAGGCTTCCATCTCCGCCTTCCGGGCGTGATCGGCACTTTTCAAAATACCAATCGCCTCGCTGCCGAGTACAAGGTGAACAGGCGGTGCAGGATGCGCGGCCAAAGCCACTATCACGCCGGCAGCCTTTTCAGGATCGCCCACAGGCACGAATTTTCCGGATTTGAAATAATCGGTGCGCTGGTTGACCATCTCATAACCCTCGATCTCACGGGCGTAAGTCATGGAAGCACCTGCCCAGTCCGTACGGAAACCACCCGGCTCCACGCTGGTAACATGAATGCCCAGCGGTGCTACCTCTTTGGCCAAGGCCTCGCTAAACCCACCCAGGCCGAACTTCGCCGCCTGGTACATGGTAAGCCCTGCATTGCCGACACGGCCTCCTATCGAACTGATCTGCAAAATACGGCCGCTGCCCTGCTGACGCATATAAGGCAACACGGCGCGGGTGATTTCTATCGGCGCGTACAGGTTTGTTTCCAACTGGCTGCGAACCTGCTCGTCGGTATAAGCCTCGGCTGCACCTATAATACCGAAACCGGCATTGTTCACCAGCACATCGATGCGTCCGAAATGCGAAACTGCGTCGGCGACTACACCGTACACCTGCTCGTAATCCGTCACATCCAGAGATACAGGGTAAATCTGATCGCCATATTGCGCAACAAAGTCATCGAGCTGCGCGGTATTCCGTGCTGTGGCAACCAATTTATCTCCACTTTTCAAAACTGCTTCTGCGAGGTTGCGTCCCAATCCGCGGGAGCTTCCTGTAATAAACCATACTTTTGTCATTGTCTTGGTGTTTTAAGTACAATACAAAAGTACTTCACGCCACAGGGCCCGACTTTGTTGAAAAGCTCAGAGTTGCTTTGTTAAAAAGCTCATCGTCCCAATACGTAAAAGTATATTTCGGTGCGGATCTCAAAACCCAGCGATTCGTACACGCCTATTGCACGCGCATTGTCCGCCTTCACGTGCAGGAAAGGCTGTTCGCCGTTCTGCTGAATGCGGCTAGCCTGCCGGAGCAACAAATGCCTTGCATACCCCCTACCGAGGTGATCGGGGTGAGTGCAAACGGCGCTGATCTCGGCATAACCTTCCGGGTGCATCCGCTGGCCGGCCATTGCCACAAGCTTGCCGCCGTCGAAAATTCCTTCGTAATGGCCGAAACGGATAGTTTCATCTGAGAATGGCCCGGGAGCGGTAAGGCTGGTCAATGCTACCATTTCGGGTACATGTTCAAGAGTAAGCGGAATGGTCGCCGGACCGGCCGATCCCGGATTTGCCGGTCCATGGTAAAGCATCTGGTAGCCGGGTACCGCCGCCAAAAGTTGCCATGGACGAGGTATTTGCACATTTTCGTTGCTTACAAATATCACGTTATTATCGAACGGAATAGCATCGTACAATGCTGTCAGTCCTTCCAGCGCCGGACCTTCCACTGCCACGAAAGGCGAAACTTCCGGCCTGAAATATGCCGAACCTTCCTGCACGTTTCCAAGCACACGGTTATGCGTACGCAATGCGTGCCAGGCCGGATTGTCGAGGATTTGCTTCATTTCAAATAGTCTATGCTCAGGCTGACTCACATTGGCCAGCCTCTTTCATCGGTCAACAACTGCCGCCCGGGCTTTGTTACATGTTCAGTATAAAAAACAAAAAAGTGGCTGCTATGAGAAAGCAGCCACTTTTGCCAAAACACACGAAAACACTATTCGAAACAGAAGGCCGCAAAGCCACTTCATGCAAGTCAATAATGGGTTATCAAACCCGTATTTTGCATACGCAAAATTGATATTACAAATATCGGGAAAGCGGCTCTGATCGACCCGCACGATCTGTCCGAAGGTTAGGACAATCTGAACATCCGCTCGATTTACCTCACCGGCTAACGGGCTCCCGCACGGAACTCTTCGGGCGTGAGGCCGGTCTGTTTCTTGAAGAAGCGGGCAAAATAGGATTGATCACTAAATCCTAACCCATAGGCAATTTCTTTCACCGAATGCTGCCGGTGATACAGCTCCCGTTTCGCTTCAATGAGCATGAGCCGGTAGAGCAGCTTGCTCACCGTTGTTTTCATTTTTTCACGGAGCAGCTCATTCACTCTTTTGGGCGTAAGACCGATTTCCCGGGCATAAAATGCCGCCGACTTTTCCTGCCGGTAATGCATTTGCATCAATTGAAACAGCCTGACCAACCGGTGATCTTCGGCTCCGGCTACCCGGTGACTGCGCTTTCCGAAACGGTAAAGATGGGTAAGATAGGCAGTCGTATATTTCAAAAGCAGTGCTAAATCCGCAGCACCGGCGCATTCAAGGAGTATAAGGTCAAAAAGGTGCATCAACGGCCCCTGCATTTCAGCGGGTATGGTGAATGCCTCGTTCTCAAAAGGGAGAAAAAGCTGGCGTAAATGCGGCTCATCGATCCGGTCGAAAATATCATGCGCGAACACGATCGTACGCGCGCGTGGGAGCCTGGCCGCAGGAATAGAATGAACCTGATTGGGTGCCAGCAGAAACACCTCGTTGGCCTTCACCGGGAACGATTCGAAGTCGATATGGTGGGTGCCGCCGGTCTCCGAAAACCAGACAATGGCAAAAAAACTGATGCGGTGGCTCTGCGCATGATCCCCCAATGCGAGGCCGCTATCCGACGCCATAAAACGCGCGGGCGGTAGTTCATGCATGGGGAAATCGGTATGGTGTAGCATCACTTTTTGAACCTCGTTTTAGAAAATAGCTGCAAGCCTCAGGCATGTCTGACGACAAGAATACGCAATTACTGCGATAAAACGGCCAAATCTCACATGGCAAGATTTAGCTATGGCATCCGGCATTTTTTGCCAAGCACAGCTGGCACAATACCCGATAAGCGGCCACTTTTTTCAGTTGAGATTCAAACCGACCGTCAAACCGAGGTAGGGCTTACCCTGATAAATCCAGTATTGCCGGTTGTCGTCGAGCAGGTGATCAATACCCAGTGCGAGTCCGAAATTCAGCTTTTCGATGCCCATCAGAATACACAGTGCTTTCGACCAAATAAATCCGTCGTATTCCACATTGATATTGTTGTTGGTCACCCAGGGGTTCATCGGCGTTACACCCACGCCCGTTGCCAATCCGGCCGAAAATCCAAGATGCGTCACCCGTTGGCTCAGCTTGCCGATCGGATTACGCTTGTAGGAAAGTTCGTACGTGTCATTCCTGTAACCGATATACAATGCGCCGTTGAGATGATTACTCAGCTGAGGCGTGAAGGAACTCGTGGAAGGGCGGTATTTAAAAGGTATTGTAAGTACATCGAGGTCGAACGTGTTCTTCCAATATTTGCTCGCCGCAATCTCCTTATCGCCGGCGCCTCTTGGATATACCTGCGGTTTCAAGCTTTTGCGGTCTGCCCGGGCCGTTTTCCAACCAGCTCGCAAATGGTATACCAGCACAGAATCGTCAGCATTCTCGACATAAACCAGCGCTTTCTGGTTGTCCTCGTTCGTCTTGTAAACACCGTCCGTCAACTTGTATTTAGGGCTGTCCTTTAATGCGCGGCAGGACGACAACATCATCATTACCAATAGAAAATAGTAAATTCTGTTCATGCAAATCCAGGGGTAAGCTTTTGACATTCCTGTTAAAGATTTATGCCAATTGCATTCGATAGCCATAAACACAACTGCCGGGGCCTCGCAAGAGAGGCCCCGGCAGCTACGGATTTAACGTAATGATTAGCGGGTTACATCATAATCGTTCTGCATAGTACAGAGCTGTTGGTGGTGTCTGAATCCGTGAAACCTTTATTACCACCGGTTTTGGGGAGACTGTTGAGCCGTGCGACTGTGAATCTGACCAATTGAAGTTTTGATGGGGACGGTGCTTGCGTCTTCATGGGTTGGTTATTTTTTTCAGTGAATAATACCCCGAAGTAAGCAGTCAAAAGCATTCGTTTTCAACTTTTTATACCAATACAAGTGAAGCTTCGACGAAAATACCAATACTGCCGCGTACTGCTATTCTACCGGTATTTGCACGAAAATACTAAATTCATTTTCTGTCTCCACCTTTTCAAATTTGTACCGGTCGGGATAGTAAATCCCCATCCGTCTTTCCAGATTTACCAGCCCGATGCCACCGCTTTCTGACCTCCTTCGCAATGGCTGCGACGGCTTGCTGTTGGAAATTTCAAAATTCAGCAAACCGCCTGAAACATTGATTTGAATATCAACGAACGAGTCGTGCCGCGTCGAATGGACACCGTGTTTAAATGCATTTTCTACCAATGTGATCAGTGAGACGGTAGGAACGCGGTATGTATCCTTTATTTCCCCATGCTGCTCCACATTAATATGGCAACGGCGATTGCTTCGCACTGATTCAAGCTCAACGTACAAGTTCATGTAAGCGAGTTCCGTTTTGAGTTTGATAAACTCGTCATTCATTTCATACAACGAGAACCGCAGAATTTCCGAAACTTTTTGCAGATATTCCGCGCCATCTTCCGATACAGGCAAGACCTTGGCATAAGCTGCATTCAAGACATTGAAAACAAAATGGGGGTTGATCTGCGATTTCAATGCCTTCAACTCCATGCTACGCGCATCGTCTTCTATCTTCTGCCGAATAATACGCTCATTGGCCGCGTACTTTGCGGTTTTCAGGGCCGATGGCAATACAAAAAACTGCACGTCCGAAATATCGTTGCTAATCACAAGCCAGGAAGTCGGATCCCGGAAATTGAACGGCGCCAGGTACATATTAGCGAAAATCCTGAATCTTTCACTCATTTTTTCCAGCCCGAAAAAATGGTCCACGCCCGTGTAATACATCACTGAAAAGAAGTGGTTTATCACAAGTGCAGAAATGAACAGCGCCAAAAAAAGGAAGAAGCCCTTTATGTGGTTGCGAAACAGATAATAAAGGCCAACACAGAGGTAGTACTGCGGAATTATCTTCATAAAATAGAAAAATCCTGCAACTGTAACGGTCGGGTCCGAATTCCTCTTTAAAAGTGTTGGTAATGCATAAGAATAATGCAACAATATGTACAGAACCCAAAACAGAACATGGTAGGAAATCCTTAATCCCTGCGTTCTGGGAAACAGCAGCCTTTCTATCAATGATCCCCTTTTGGTAATATCGTTATTCATTCAGTGGCTTATCTTTCTGTCAATTGGCGGAGTACTTCGTCGCGCGTGGGGGACACGGCGATCGACACTTTCATGCCGTTCAGCATGGTAACCATGTTTCCTTCAATCATCTTGATCATATTGCGGTTAACAATGTAGGACCTGTGTGTCCTGACGAATGTGGGCGAAGGCAGGCGGGTCGTCATGGCGGCCATGGAAGCTAATGTGACCAGCACCCCGTCGGTATAATACACTTTAACATAGTCTTTCAGTCCTTCCACAAAATAAATGTCTTTAAACCAGACACAATACATCTTGCGGTCGGCGCGGATCCACATATATTCTTCCTGTACGGTCTCGGGTCGCTGTTCGGAAGGTTGCGAGGCTGGCACCTGCTGGCGATCGGCCACATCATCAGCGGCCGGCTCAGGAACCGACCGCACCCTTTCACGTGCCAGATGACTGTCGCCGATCAGCCTCCTGACCTTCGTGACAGCCTTCAAAAACCGGTCGAAGCCGACAGGTTTCAACAAAAAAGCGGTAACGTCGAATGTAAAACCATCCACGGCATACTCAGGATAGGCGGTGGTCATGATCACGTGCGCATCCGGGGCGTGAACGATATTCAGCAGATCAAGGCCCGATAGCTCAGGCATATTTACATCCAGAAAGATGATATCCGGCTTGACCTCCGGGATCATTTCCAGCGCCTCCAATGCATTGTAGCAACTTCCTGCGTAGGTCAACCAACTGAGTTTCGAGATCAGAAATTTAAGGACTTCATGAGCCGGTTCCTCATCATCCACAATGAGGCAACTAATTTTCCCTGTCATACTTAAACCGAGTCCGGGTAGTAACTTATGAACTTACTGCCCGTGCAAAGCAAATTCCGCTAGGCACAAACAAATGTCAAATGTGACACTTTTTCCCTTCTTGCCAACTTAGACTCGTAATATTTTTTCAAATAATGATACACAACTAACTCATGTTCACGCTGTTGAGAAACAAAAAGCCTGTTCAGGAACATATGAACCAGGCTACTGGCGAAGTGGTTCAGAGAAATCTCATTGCGTGGTGGGATAACCGACAGAGATGCCCTGATACGAACAGACCGCTTTTCAAGTAATGCTACAATGTCTTCGATACCGTTCTTAGCATCGTGCTCCGAATCGAGAAAACTCCTGATTTCCTCAGTATGCTGGCGGTATTTGCCATTCAACTGGACATTCAAACGGGTATCTCCCCGAAATTCATGAAAAAAGCGCTCTTGCAACTGTTCGGCGAATGCTTTTTTATCTGTTAATGTAAAACCCATGTCACTCAAGAGCATATCCACTCCCCTCAGGCCCGTTAGCCACCGGAAATGCTCACCTTCGTCGCCCGAAAGCCTATTCAAAAGGCCGGCCGTGGCGACGCTATCGGCGAAAAAAATGGATTCGATTTCCTCAAAAGCCTGATCCCCGTAGCGTTCCAACTCGCGCTTGTAAGTATCGAGCTGTATTTTCCGAACGGTTCCGTTAATCAGATACGGCTCCATCAACACGTGCAGTTCTGCCAGGACAGTCTGCCAGAACGATTTATCACCACCATGGAAAAAACGCAGCCGGATATGGTTATCGGGATCGCCGTAGCGGATGAAAAACCATTTTTCGATGACACTTTCAGCCACAAGACGGTCGGCAAACGGTTTAATCACCGACGTCAGCAGCCGATCGGCGGTGCGGGTCCCGGCGTAGATTTTCACATACAACCATTCACTGCCTGTCATAAAATCGCGCCTGACGGCGGGCCTGGCTACCGATTGCTGCTCCAACACTTGCATGGGCAATGAAGATTCTTTTTTATGTAAAAGCGGCAGCAGTAGCTCATTCAAATAGTTTTCTCCGGGCTTACCCAGGAACCCGTTCTGTTCATGCTCGGGAAACTCCGTCAACGTGACCTTGTCAAACTTCCGGATAGCATCGGAAACTATCTCCACTGCAAAGTCGGAATCTCCGTCGATCAGTAATTCGCTATCCCCTTGCCGGAGTAGGACAAAACGCGGAATGTTAAAGGCGGTTCTGAGCACTCGCCACTCCCCGGCCGCCAGGAGGTCACTTCCTACAATACTCACCGCCATCTTTTTATCGATATTCCAGGTGGCGCGGCTTAATATCCAATGCTTGTATTCGACACGGGGCAGGAAAGTATGGGAAGCAAGATGCCCCCATTCCCAACCCAGGTAATGGTAATCGTACTGGTAAGCGAGTTCGCAGAGGAACCGGTACACCGGCAACCCCTCGGCGAAGTTATGGGCATTGGTAAGCCGCGGGAAAACGCGTTTGTTCAACCTTTTCGACCGCAATATCACGTCCCCGGAAGCGGATACCGACACCATCAGGTCTTCCGGCAGAATCTGGTTTTCGCGTGGCATCGAGGAGCCGGAGAGATAGGGTATTTCAAATTCGCGCAAATGCGGGCGCATGAGCACATTCCCTACGCGCGCCTCGGGCAGGTGCGCTATTTCTGCATACACCCCTTCCTCATCCAGTGCCTCCTCCCCAGCGACAGCGTTTTTCACCCATTCGGATAGCTGGCTGTCTCCGTGGCAAAATCGCCCGATCAGTTTCAGGCCCGAAGGCCCTCCCATCGCTTTGAATGCGAATTTGAAATTTCCATTATCGACATCCTCCTGCGAACCTGCAATGAGACTTCCAAATAGGTAAAAGCTATCCGGCGTCTGCGCAGTGTCGTCGGTCGTCTCTCGAAATTCGTTTAAAATATTGTCTGTGAGGCAAATGCACATCGTCTTATCCGTAATGGATTGCAGAAAGAGCCTGTCCCGAAGTTCCGCAATGGCAGAAACTTCCGCTTGCGCAGATTTAGGGCGCCCGGGCCACTGCATATCGTCCAGCAACGGGAGGTTATCAGCCCTCCCCGCCATGACGTCGCCATAACCGATGCCTGTTTCACAGTCCAGCACTTCCAGCAACGGCATCTGGCGTTGTTCATACCTTTCCAGAAATCTCTTTTTAAACTGATCCAATTCCGGCATCGGGTTCCGGTAGCCCAGGCACGCCAGGTTCTGATATTCCCTGGTCAGCGTAGTCACCACCTTTTCATGCATAGTGCACGATTGCGTTTGAAGAAAGAGGTCTGTCTGCACCAGATCCTTGCTGCCTGTTGTAGCAAAATGCCTGGCCAACACGGCTTCCACCTCCCGGTACTTGTCCACGCTCTGTTCGCCCGACTGGAGCAGGTTGGCAATTTTGTTCAATTGTTCCAAATCCATCGCCGCTCCTGCTATCCCACGCAGTTTCTCGGCAATTGTAAAAAAGAACTCTTCGCCGGTGACGGTCGCCGCGAGCTCGGAGACAAGGATTTGTGCATGGATGATCGCGTCTACGAACTGCTCTGCTTCCTCCCGGCTAACATCTTCGGATTCAATACAGTCTGCCAGTTCACGGGTAGTAGCGCCGTCACGCGAGGTGGCAATAATCTTGTCCAGATAGGCATTGCGATCTACCGACGCCAATATGTACACCCGTTTTTTATTGCTCAATGTACTTTCTACATAGCGGTAGGCGTCGCCGATCGGATAGAGACTTGTATTGGGGAAAAACTTCAACTCATTGCGAATGACGCTTTTTTGCAAAAGCCCGTCTGCCAGTTCGGCAACGTAGTTCATGTCCAGCCGCACGTGTTTCCGAAATGGTTCGACCTCGTCGAATGCAATGCGGGTTTCCTGCCTCAGCTCACCCACCGCGCATCCGGCAAAGAGGCCGTACGGAGTGCTGCGGGAGCTCATCCTGACAAGGTATTTGTATAAAGTTTTCAGCAACTTGTCTACGCCGGTTTTAACCCTGCCGTCTATCAGCCCGATGAACGAATGATAAAGTTCCGGCGAGGCCACATAAAGTGCCTCCAACATCGAGGATTGTGAGAAAAAACGGATCAGTTCCCGCTCGAACACCTCGGGCCGGTTGAGGGTCCGCTCATTGAATGCATAGAGAACGTCCAGTGGCAACCGGGGACGTCTCAACACGAAGAATCCTTGGGATATAATTGACATATAATAGGAAGGTTTACAATCTCTGGATGAAGCTAATCACCAGAACTAACTGAAACCAAACTATTTATGCAAACAACAGCGTTTCATCGACAAAGCTTCCTGTATGCCGGACGACCATTCCTGTCTGCCGTTTCGCAGTTCGTCGAATTAGATACATGGTTGGTCTAAAAAGTTCAGCCCACATTCCCGGTTGTATTCACATTTGTGTATAAAAACCAACGGGTACCATGACGACATCAACAGGAATATCGGGACTTTCGGCGATGATTGCTGCCGCGAAAATCGATGAGATCTACGAAGTTGTAAGTACACACCAAAAACAGCTGAGCAGTTTCGGTTTTACCCGGGGATACCTCGGCCTTTCTGTCTTCACTTATCTGTATGCAGTGCATTCGGGCAGAAAGCAATACTTCGATGTCGCCCGGGATGCATTTGATCACGCCTGCTACCTGGTCGATAGCGATCCGCTGAAAGCTTATCCGCAAGACTTTGCAAGTTTGGGCGCGGTGGCGCAATACCTCTGCCAGGTGAGCGTGCTGGACCTTGATCCCAATGTTTTCCTGAGCGACATCGACGCTGTTCTCCTCAAAAAAATGCGTTCCGAATTGTATATCGGGAACCTGGGAGGCTTTGGCAGCGGGGCGCTCGGCTACGGCATTTACTTTCTTCAAAGAAGCTATTTCAACAGGGCGCTGGCGCAGCCGGTTATCGATGAGCTTGTTCAGGGCATCGTGCGTTATGCCATACCCACGGCCGAGGGATGTTACTGGAAGTCGGGATTGAACGGGCACCATTCGAAGCCTGCCGTTTTCTCCCCTACCGAAACCACAGCGGTGCTCATCTTTCTGGCCCGGGCGATCGACATGGGCCTTTGCCCGGCCGACTTCCTGGAAGGGGTCGTCAACGAAGCGGTCGTTTATATGGAAAACCAGGAGACTGACGCGAATGCCGAAACCGGTTATGCGCTATTGCGTGTCGGTGCCGCATTCGGCAACCCTTCGTGGACACGGGAAGGGTTGGAAATGCTGAGAAAATTTGCAAAATGCCGGCAAGAGCATCTGAGCTCAACCAGGGATGCCGGAATACAAAACGGTGCCGCCGGCCTCGCACTACTTTTCGATCGCGTTGCACGGCTTACCTACGACCAAACGCTTGAAAATGCCGCTGGCTTCTGGTACCGGCAAATCCTGCGGTTCGATATCCATCCCGACGGGTTTGCGGGTTACAAAACGCCAGAAAATTCCTGGAACATGCAAAAAAACCTGGCGTTCGGGGAGGGCGTCGCCGGCATCGGCAGCGCCTTGATAAAAGCGCTGCATCCCGGAAAAGTCGATTTCGACGACCTCATCTGGCATTTCTGACATAACGCTTCTTCAACATCATAAAAAAATAGCGTCGGGGAAATTCCCCGGCGCTATTTGCATCAATAGGTTTAACACATGAAGCAATTATCTTGCTACAATGATCTTCTGTGATCTCACGCCCCCATCCTGGTTAACGACTTTTACGAGATACATCCCGGCGCTAAGCCCGTCAACCCGAAACGTTCCACCCGCCGTAATGCCGGTTTCCTTCACAGTTTTTCCATTCATATCGATCACCGAAACGCTTTTTACATGATCCGCATGCTGAATGTACACGATGTCGCGCGCAGGGTTCGGATAAGCGAGCTGGTTAGGAACATTATCGAAAGTCAGGCTTTTGATCGAACTGTAAGCGAACGTCTTGTCTTTATCGACCATTTTCAAGCGGTACAGATTTTCACCAGCCAGTGGAGCAGCATCAGTAAAGGTGTATTTCACCAGCACCTTACTTTCTCCGGTAGATGCCACCACGCCGACCTTGCTCCAAACTTTACCATTCGCGCTGCGCTCGATCTCGAAGCGGTCGCTGTTGGTTTCAGCGGTGGTTGACCAGGCGAGTGAGGCTGTCGAACCTTCCTTCCGGACATCGAATGCGACGAGTGTTACCGGCAACGCGATATTTGCCCCGAAGGTAAATGCCGAATAGTTGCTGAGTGTCACATTAGTGGCCGTAACGCTCCCGGTACCTGCCAGCGTGCCGATAGTACCGCCCGCCTTACCCAGGCTTTCCCAGCGGGAACTGTCTGCGTTGTAACCCACTACGATCAAATTCACAATGTTCGAGCTCGTCAGCGCGGCCAGATTACTGGCTGCATCCCAGGTGAGGGTAACATCAACTGAACCAGCACCGTCCAGGTCCCAATATTCAACGGCACTTACGCCGGTCACGTCGGACTTCATGTTCGTGAGTGGAAACGGTGCGCCAGCGGGCAAGGTTGCCGTGCCAGCACTTTCGGACCAGTAGGCAGCTTGATAAACGCCCGACGCTGCAGGCGCTGAAATACCGATTGTACGCAGCTTCGTACCATCGCCGACAGGGAACATGAACGCACTGTTACCGTCCTTGGACACGTAACCGTCTACATGATTCGCGTCGTCCTGGCCTGTATAGGAGGCGGCGGTCCCGAAGCCGAGAATGCCGGGTGACAAGGCGCGGTTGGCTTTGATGATGCCCGGTTGGATACCCGTACCGCCCGTCAGGAACGTATGCGTACCGAACACGGTCATCTGCGTGCCTGCTGCGATGACTGTATTCCCTTGGCTACTCGATTGTGCAGCCGCGGGATCGGTCAGTAGCGTGAGCGACAGGCACAATGCCGCGCTCAGGCCAAAGAGCTTTTTATGGATGATTTTGTGCATATTTCACTCATTTTGAAATGGTAGCCTCAGATTTCTGCTGTTCGGCATTGACCAACATCGCTTTGATGCTGGCTACCTCAGCTTTGAGCGCGTTCATTTCGCTCAGTTGCGCTTTCAAAGCGGCAATTTCTTTTTGCTGGTCTTGAACAGCTTTTACGAGAAGTGGGGTAAGCTTACCGTAGTCAACCGTCCAAGGGTTCGTTTTGGCATCCTCACCTCCCTTTTGAACGGCGTCAGGGAAGATATTGAACAAATCCTGTGCTATGAAACCGGTGGTACGTGTTTTAGAAGGATTGTTTTTATAGTTGTAATCAACTACGCCGATTTTCATCAAATCTTCGATGGTATAGTGTGTTGCTTTAATGTTTTCTTTCAGACGACGGTCAGACAAATTGGCGTAGGCGATTCCGTCTCCGGCTGCATTAACTCTAATTTCTCCCAACGGATCACCTTCTCTTCTGAAAACCGCATATACCTCACCAGCGCCACCATGAGCCGACCTTTTTGTCAAAACCAGGTTTGGCGCGTCACCGGATTGAACGACAATTTGAGCTCTGTTGATTTGTTGATTTTGGCCATTAACGACTCTTACACCTTCCTGATAAAGTCGGTAACCACTTAGATTCGATGTACCTTGTGCCAACCCGGCAGCGGCGACATCCTGTTCAGATCCCTGAAGCGATCCGTTAACATGAACCAGGTTGTCCGCATTAACCAAATTAACTCCAATACCTAGTTTACCGCTAGGCGTGAGCATCATTCTAGGAGTTATGATGTCGCCAGCGTTACCAGAAGCTTTTGTGTGAAATACCAGTCCTCCATTACCGTTTTGCACCGTAGGGCGAACTGCAATCCGGTACTGGAGCGGGTTGCTGGCATCGCTTGTCAAGTCGATAGATCCGCCGTAACCCTCGTCGATAGCGTTGCCTCTATAAAGTTGAAGGATACCGCCCGGTGTAAGAGTTGATTTACCGCTGTTAGCCGGCGTTTCCCGTCGGAGTACTATATGGCCGTATCGGGAGATCAACCCCCTTTTGGCACCGCCTGCATCATTCGATGTTAAGCCGGCAAAAAAAGGTGTCTTGGTTGGAGATGAATAGACTACCCAAGCCCCATTGATACAGGTCCATTGCTGACCGAAAGTGGCACTTTCTTCATCGTTATCCGTATAAATTGTTTTGGCAGGACAAGTTCCCGGAGGAGGCACACCAGGGCCTTCGATGTAATTGTATGTATCGTTCGAGTTCAATCGAACCCATGCCGCACCGTCAAAAAAGTACTCACCCGCCTGTAATTCAGCACTTTCCGTTATATTATACACGTGCATACCAGCAACTGCATTGTCAACGGGGGCCTTAATGTTAAGTCCTTGTAACGGGACGCGAGGCAGCAGAAGGGCCTTCGAGGCACTTTCCAATTCCAGAATCGAACTTGAATTGATCGAATTCGGATTATCCCCGATTTTCACCTGCGCCATCAAAGGCGAACCGACAAAAAGCAAACCGGTGGTAACTCCGAGTGCACCGGCAGTGCGTGTTAGTAGTTGTTTAACTTTCATTGTTTAATTGGTTTTAATTAATAATCATTGAAAACAGTATGGAATTGATAA
>DATMSL010000351.1:0-5284 GCA_035565435.1 Dyadobacter sp.
GTTTCAGGACAAAATCCCGGTATTCAAATCACTACCACATCTTCCAGCGAGTACAGCAAAAGTCCCAGGACTTCGATATACCCTGCATTTGTCGACAACATTATCTACCAATCATGGACGGAGGCCGGGCCGTCTCCATTCTTTCAACTGACTGCCGAAGGCGGCACCCCCCCCTACACCTGGGCTCTTGCCGGCGGCGAGCTACCGAAAGGACTCCGGATGGATAAGACCGGAAAAATCCAGGGCATGGCCAGTAAGGAAGGCGACTACGCATTCACCGCTCGTGTGACCGATTCAAAAGGCGCCTCCGTTACCAAGCCTCTTGTTTTTGAAGCCGCTCCTTATCGCTCCAAATGGTTTTCAGACGCCAAATTCGGCATATTCATACAATGGGGGGTATTCACACCGCCATCGCTCAAAGGCAAGGCTGGTATCGAACAATTTGAGAAAAGAATTACCAGGTTCAATGCCGACGAGTGGGCGCAAACCGTCGTAAACCTGGGAGGCAAGGTGCTGACAGTTACGATCAATGCGGGTGACGGGGTACGCCTGTGGCCCTCGACAACGCCGAGCAAGCTCGAACTGAAAACAAAACGGAACCTTGTCAAGGAGTTGATTGATGCCTGCCATAAAAAAGGAATCAGGTTCGTAGCCTATTTCGCACCCGACAAGGCCTGGAACAAGGACATTGTAGACACCGGTATGGACGGTACCTACGGCACTCTGAACCTGGGGCTGATCAAAGAACTTGTACTAATGGGTGTGGACGGTTTCTGGATCGACATGACCTCTGCCACAGAACTTTACCAGGGTTTCGATTACAACTGGTTTCCCTGGAACAAGATGATCCCGATCATGCGTGCCAACAACCCCAAAGTTATATTTGCCAACAACACCGGCCTTTATAACGGAGGTACGGTACTGCAATACCCGAATACCGATATCATCGTTTACGAAGGCGGTACGTCTCCCTATGAAACGGCGCTGGAAGTGGCGAAACCGGCTACTGTCAAGAAAAAGCTGGCTATCGAGGTTGACAATTTGCTGGATAACACCTGGTCATGGCGGGAAGATCCCAAACTCAGGGCTCCGAAACCGCTGGATATGATGATCCGGAATATCAAGAAAAACTGGGAAGTGGGCGCTACTTACATACTTAGCTATCCGGTACCTGCAAATGGGGACATTTTTCCGGGAGTCTACCGGGAAGAGCTGAAACAGATCGCCAGTTTTGTCAAGAAGAAGCAGGGATGGAGTGAAACGCCCAGAGCCTCCTTGTCCGACACGATTGATTACGACAAAGGCCAGAAGTTGGTATTGACTGCCTCTCCACGTTCAAAAATATATTATACTATTGATGGAAACCGGCCAACGACAAAGTCCAAACCCTATAAAGCACCGATTCCGATCACTAAAACAAGCCGCGTTCAGGCTATTTCGGTTGAACCGGGAAAACCTGCCAGCAAAGTATTTGACCAGACATTTACCATTTTGACCAATGCCAACAGGACGGCTGCCAATGCCCGTTCGGCCTCGTCCGCCACGGCATTGCCGGGCACGGAAGTGTCCGGAAAAACCGAACCGAACGGCTTTTATAGGGGAATGCGTATTACAGTAGGGCCTACGCCTATCCGGCTCACGGATATCGGCCGAAAATATATCCAGGGCAACAAGGATCGCCATCCAATTATCATTACCCGTTTTACAGACGACCATCCTGTACTGACCGCATCGCTGAATACCGCGTTGCTGCTTGTGGCTGATGATGGTTACCAATATGCGCCAATTCCCCCGCTTCTGTTGGAAGCCGGGAAGTCATACATCATCAGCATCGGCGAAAATGGCAATGACAAATTTGCACCGGAAGATTTTAAGGATATCCCCTCTTCCGCGGACTACCGGGTTGTTGAATACAACATTTTAAGCCCACAGGGCACCAAGCGACCCGTCATAGACGACAAAGTAGGCCAGCTGCTTAATTTGAAATACGAAAAGATAAAGGCCAGCGGAACAAAAGTTAACCTTGCGTTGGGTAAGCAAGCATTTTTGCGGGCCAACAATGAAGCCGCTCTCGGCCCGTCGAGCCATATATTCTTCGCGGAAAACGCAGTCGACGGTGATCTTGCCACCATGGCACTGGCCGGAGGCCTATATCCCTGGACGTTGTTGGTAGATCTTGCAAAAATTGAAACTGGTATCAAAGAAGCGAAAATCACTTTTGCGCAAACCGGTTATTCGACAGAGTTCCAGGTAATGGCTTCCCCGGATAACAAAACGTGGACAACCTTGCTGGAGAAAAAGAACAATTCAGACCGGGTCATCGATCTGAAATTCAATCCTACCGATGCCCGGTTCTTCAAAGTCAGATCATTCAAGCCGGAAAAACAGGGGGATGCGGGCGGCGGAATGGGAATACTCGAATTCGAACTGTACCGGTAAGCGACGTCCCGGCGCGAACGCGTATTGTTCGTTACCGGACAGTGACCGCACTTTCGACACTTTCCATATTGTTGGTTATCAATTATTTAGTTTCCTGGCAGGCTATTTGATTCAAAACATTCCAGATTTGTCTGGAAGAACAAAAAGATGCTAAAAAACTATCTCAAAATCGCATTCAGGAACCTGCTCCGAAATAAGGCTTTTTCGGCAATTAATATTCTGGGGTTATCCGTTGGTATGGCAAGCGCCGTGCTTATCCTGTTTTGGATGTACAATGAAATCAGCTACGACCGCTTCCACAAGAATAAGGACTATTTGTACGAAGCATGGAACCGCGGAACGTTCGACGGCAAATTACAATGCTGGAATTCCACCCCGCAGGTACTCGGCCCGGCCCTGAAAGCGGAATATCCCGAAGTCGCCGACGTTTCTCGCAATTATTCGCGGTGGTTCGTGACGCGCGCTGGCGACAAGAAGATTTCGAGCGAAGCCATCGTTACCGATCCCGCTTTCCTGAGCATGTTCGACTTCCCGCTTCTTCAAGGAAATGCTCAAACGGCCCTCAACTCGGTCAGTTCGATGGTGGTTACTCAGAACATGGCCATTAAAATGTTCGGTACGGAGGATGTACTGGGCAAAGTTATATCCATCGACAAAGACAATTTTACGATTACCGGTGTTATGCAGAATCTTCCGCCTAACACCGCATTCCGGTTTGAATACATCCTTCCGATTGACTATTTGAAAAAGATCGGCTCGGCCGATGATGGCTGGGTATTTAATTCCGTGAAAACCTATGTTCAGTTGAAACCTGGTACAGATCCGGAGGCGTTTGCTGCGAAGATCAGGGATATCACGATCCGCCACTCCAACAGAACTGAAGAACACGAAGTATTCCTTCATCCTATCAGCTTATGGCATTTGTATTCCAATTTCGAGAACGGCAAAGTTGTTGGCGGACGGATCGCCATTGTGCGGCTATTTGGTGTTATAGCAGCATTCATTCTGCTGATCGCCTGTATCAACTTTATGAACCTCAGCACCGCGCGCAGCGAAAAACGGGCCAAAGAAGTGGGTATCCGCAAAACGGCCGGAGCTGCCAAAAGCCTTCTGGTAGGCCAGTTCATCGGCGAATCGATCCTGATCGCGATGATCGCCGGCTTGATCGCGATGATCGCGGTTTACCTTACCTTGCCCGCATTCAACACACTGATTGGCAAAGAACTGGAAGTACCGGTAACGAATCCGACATTTTGGGCTGCCGCATTTGCCTTTATCCTTTTTACCGGCATCGTGGCGGGAAGCTACCCAGCGTTCTACTTGTCGTCGTTCAAGCCCATCAGCGTGCTCAAAGGGGCATTTAAAAAGACACACTCCGCATTCAGCCCCCGGAAAGTACTCGTTGTTGTACAGTTCAGTTTTGCCATTGTCTTGATCATTTCCACGCTCATCGTGGTAGAGCAAATCCGCCATGCCCAGAACCGTGATCCGGGTTATGACCGCGGGCAAGTCGTGTACCATTGGATTACCGGTGATTTGGGCAAGCATTATACGCAAATCAAAAGCGAGCTGCTGAGCACAGGGCTTGCCACGTCCGTTACCAAAACTTCTTCCCCGTTGAGCAGCGTTGCCTCCGATACATGGGGCATCGAATGGCAGGGTAAAAACATGGCCGAAAAAATTGATTTTGATATATTCACAGAAGACGAAGGGCTCGTCAAAACCGCCGGCTTGCAACTCATTCGGGGCCGCGATATGGATCTTACCCAATTCCCTTCCGACTCAGCGGCTGTTCTGCTCAATGAAACCGCAGCCAAAATCCTGGGCTTCAAAGATCCGATCGGGCATACGATCAAAGACAACGGTCTTCAATACCACATCGTCGGCGTGGTAAAGGATTTTGTGATCCGGTCGCCTTATGACCATCAGAGCCCGCTGATCATCGAAGGTGCGCAAAGCTATTTCAATGTTATCCACATGAAACTCACGGCCGGCAAACCTGCCGCAGAGGTCATGCCGGCCGTCGAGGCCATTTTCCGCCGCTACAATCCAGAGTATCCCTTCGAATACCATTTTGTGGACGAAGATTATGCGCTGAAATTTGAAGACACCCAGCGCGTAGCCAAGCTGACCGGTATTTTCGCAGGCCTTACCATCTTCATATCATGCCTTGGACTGTTTGGTCTGGCCGCCTACATGGCCGAAAATCGTGTAAAAGAAATTGGTGTACGCAAAGTACTGGGTGCCAGCGTAATGAGCATTGCCGCACTGCTTTCCGGTGAATTCATGGCCCTCGTGATCATCTCCATTGCCATAGCCGTGCCGGTTGCCTGGTATGTTATGAACCTCTGGCTCAACGATTTCGAATACCGGATCGGCATTCAATGGTGGACATTTGCAGTGTCGGGCATACTGGCGATTGTTGTGTCGCTGGCCACCGTCAGCTACCAGGCGATCCGCGCTGCGCTGCTCAATCCGGTGAAAAGTCTCCGCAGCGAATAACCGCATTCAAAATACCTGTCAGATTATTCCGAGCTGGTCTTGCCTTTGAGGGCGATGATCAGCTCCTGTTGCGTTTGGATCAGCTGGTGTAGTACCTGATTGTCTTCATTTTGAAATTCGGTTTTCAAAAACTTCACCTTATGCAGGCTTACCAATGTTTCAATGTCTGTTTCCAGGACCGCCGCGATCTCCGAAAGCCGGCCCATCGTGATGGAATCTTGTTCTTCATTTTCCAGCTGCCGGTAACGCTGCTTGGAAATCCCTAGCCGCCCGGCTACGTATTCCTGCGAATAACCCAACCGGTTACGCACCAGACGTATATTATCACCGATAGGAATTTTTT
>DATMSL010000352.1:0-2228 GCA_035565435.1 Dyadobacter sp.
GCATCTGTAATCTGCTCGCGCGGCGGTGTTTTGGGATAATCGTTCACGTGGAAGATCTCGATCAACGGCTTGCCTACATCCTTAATAGCATCCATCCCGGAGCCACCTTTGTGCAAATGGTAAACATCCATGAGCAACCTCGCCGAGGGATGCCCCGATTCGACGGCTACATATAATATCTCTCCCACCCGGCTGAGGTTTTTAGAAAAGCCCCATAGTTCCAGGTGTGGTACGACGCCGGTTTTATCACCTAATTCAAGGATAGTACGGTAACGCTCCGCTACACGCGCAAGATCGAGCGAAGCACCCGTAGTGGCGCCCATGGGCGGGGCCGCTACACGTGGGCAGCCGATGGCAGCCAGCTGCTCCATTTCACCTTTCAGCTGGTCCAACGCTTTGGCACGTGCAGTTTCGTCGTCCACGATCCAGGTTGCAAAGCCGATCGCATCCTCTACTTTCAATCCGAGGTCACCGATCATGCGTTTGGCTTCCTGCAATGTGCCGCCGCCTTTGAGATAATCCTGCAATGTGCTGATCCAGATCTCGACAGAACCGTAACCTGCCTTCGCCGCTACTTCCAGTTCCTTGCGAAACCCAAGCTTCTGCCCACGCAGCGTGCTCATATTGAGTGAATAAATAAATGGCTGGGATTTGGTTTTGGCAGCTTCGGCGGGAACGATGCCTGCTGCACTCACGGCAGCGATCGAGGATAATGCTTCTCGGCGATTCATTAATATGTCCTGAATGGTTAACTGATTTAACTGTAAAGTGGCTTTCCGGAATTTTTTACCGCAAATGAATGTAAATTGATTGTTTTCAAACCGCATTCATCCTCTATGGAACCAGATCACTATATCATACCCGCCCAAACGAAAATCGGTCATGTTCACCTCAAAGTAGCCGACCTCGACCGCGCCATTGATTTCTATTGCGGCCTGCTCGGCTTCGAAATCACCACCCGCTATGGTACCCAGGCTGTGTTCATTTCAGCCGGCGGTTATCATCACCACATCGGCCTGAACACCTGGTATAGTAAGGGAGCACCTTCCGCGCCGTCCCACGGCGTCGGCTTGTTCCACACGGCGATCCTCTACCCTACCCGGAAAGACCTGGCCGTTGCATTGAACCGTCTTTTGAAAGCCAATTACCCGCTCACCGGAGCCAGCGACCACGGTGTTTCGGAAGCATTATACCTGAACGACCCCGACGGCAACGGCGTCGAGCTCTACTGGGATCGCCCCCAGGACCAGTGGGAATACCTGCCCGACGGCTCGATTGAGATGTATACGAAGAGTTTGAATATCCCGGGATTGCTGGCAGAATTGAACAAGTAGCGGTTAAAATATATCCAGGTGGATTAAAATGGCCAGTTCAACAGCTTTCATTTTCGCGCTGTTTAGCTGGCCTATCCTATTACCCAACCTGGACTTGTCAATGGTCCGAATCTGGTTTGCCTTTACTTTCGACTCATTTCGCAAGCCGCCTTCATTTACATCCAGCGGAACTTCGAACGGATAAATTTTGGCGGTACTCGAAGTCACCGGCAGCACAGTGACGGTCGCACCATACTGATTATTAACGTCATTCGAAACAATGAGGACAGGGCGCGTTTTGGCTGTCTCGCTACCTACCACGGGATCGAGTTTAGCCCAAAAGATGTCTCCCTTCTGCATTACAAATTTTCAAAATCTGCATGTTGAAAATCATTTGTAATGGAAAGATCCTCTTCCCGCGTGGCTTGGTAACCCTCTTTCAATATTTCATCAAGGGAATGGCGGCGCTCGCGGGCAATTTTCTCTTCAATTGCCTCTTTGGTAAATCCTTTCTCTTCCCTTTGAAGCGAATGGATAAAGTTGACGTCGGAGTCGGAAAGTTCTATTTTTATCGTTTTCATGTGTGTCATTTTTTCAAATATAACACTTATAGCCGCCCAGTCCAATTAACTCCTCTCTCCCTTCTAGTATTTCATCAACAACGTTAGCAATTTACGGTCCAGCTTATGCCCGTGCCAGTCTTCGTAAGCCACATCATCGCGCCGTGAATCGAGGACGCCGAAATCTCCGGCGAATTCCCAAAGCGAGAAACCGATGCCGTTCGACGAAAGAATGTCGAGCACGTCGTTGAACCAGGCCAGGAAAACGTTGTGCGGTGTTTTGTTCCAGCAGCCGCATTCTCCGCAGTGTACGCCTACGCTCTTGCCGACGAGCTCGATCCAGGGCTTGTAGAAC
>DATMSL010000353.1:0-2872 GCA_035565435.1 Dyadobacter sp.
AAAGCTGTACCGGCGCATCCGTGCCGATGAACTCATCCAAAAAGCATTCAATCATCCAAGCTATGCAAATCGAAAGACGCGATTTTTTATCGACATTAACACTGGCTGGGGCCGCAACTTTGTTCTCCGGAAATCCGCTGATCGCCGCTACTTCCCCGAAAAAGGATAAACTCGGCATCGCGCTCGTTGGCCTGGGCTATTACAGCACCGACCTGCTCGCTCCCGCGCTGCAACTGACGGAAAAATGCTATCTCGCCGGCATCGTTACCGGCACACCGTCGAAAGCCGAGGCATGGAAAGCCAAATACAATATTCCCGACAAGAACATTTACAACTACCAAAATTTCGACCAGATCGCCAAGAACCCGGACATCGACATTGTGTACGTCGTATTGCCGCCGTCCATGCACCGCGAGTACGTGGTACGGGCCGCGAAAGCCGGTAAGCATGTGTTTTGCGAAAAACCGATGGCGCCATCCGTGGCCGATTGCGAGGCGATGATCGCGGCCTGCAAAAGCAACAAGGTGAAGCTGGCGATCGGCTACCGTTGCCAGCACGACCCGAATATCCAGGCTTACATGAAAGTGGCGAAGGAGCAGAAGTTCGGAAAGGTGAAGATGGTTAACAGCGCCGCGGGGTACTTCGACGCCCGCACCGATCACTGGAAGCAGAAAAAGGCGTTGGGAGGTGGCTGCATGGGCGATATGGGCGTGTACGCATTGCAGGGCGCGCGCCTGGCTACGGGTGAGGAGCCCGTGAGCGTGATCGCACAGGCTTCGACGACCCGTCCCGACATTTATAAGGAGGTAGAAGAAACGATGATGTTCATGCTCGATTTCCCAAGCGGGGCGAAGGCTGCCTGCCAGACCAGTTTTGGGATCAATATGAACTACCTGCAAGTGAACTACGAAAAGGGCTGGTTGAAATTGGAGCCGCAGTCGGGTTACAACGGGAACAAAGGCAGTATGTCGGACGGTACAATCATTAATTTTCCCATCAAAAGCCAGCAAGCCAAGCAAATGGATGAAGATTGCCTGGCCATCATGAACAACACCGACCTGATCGCCCCCGGTGAAGAAGGCCTGCGTGATATCCGCGTGGTGGAAGCCATTTATAAATCGGTAGCGACGGGTAAAAGCGTTAAAATATAGGTATGCAAAAAACTCCCCTGTTTCTGGCCGCGCTGCTGGCGTCGACCGCCGCATTGGCGCAGCAAAAGACTTTGAAGGATTCCTACAAAGACTACTTTCCGGTAGGCGTGGCCGTAGCTCCGAGGAACCTCTCGGGGCCGGAGGCGGAGTTCATCGTGAAGCAGTTCAACAGCATTACGCCTGAAAACGCGATGAAAATGGGGCCGATCCACCCCGAGCCCGGCCGCTATGCCTGGGAAGCACCCGACGCGATCGTCGCATTTGCGAAAAAGAACGGCATGAAAGTGCGGGGCCACACGCTCTGCTGGCATAACCAGACGCCCTCATGGTTTTTCATCGACGCCGCGGGCGCGCAAGTGACACGCGAAGTGCTGCTCGAACGCCTGAAACAGCACATTACCGACGTCGTGGGCCGTTACAAGGGGCAGATTTACGCCTGGGATGTAGTGAATGAGGCGGTACCCGACACAGGGACGGGCATTTATCGCGCGTCGAAATTTTATGAGATCATCGGGGAGGATTACATCGAAAAAGCATTCGAATATGCGCATGCCGCCGATCCTGCCGCAAAGCTTTTTTACAATGATTACAACACCGAGAGCCCTGCCAAACGGGAGAAGATTTTTCAGTTAGTCAAAAAACTGAAAGAGAAGAATGCACCCATACATGGCGTGGGTTTGCAGGGGCATTGGTCTGTATATGAGCCTTCGGAAAGCGAATTGCAGGAGTCGATCAGCCGTTTTGCAGGCCTGGGGCTGGCGGTGCAGGTTACGGAGCTGGATGTCTCGGTGCACGTGAAAGAACACGGCCGGCGCGAACGTACGGAGGCAGACAATGCCCCCGTGCCGGCGGAAGCATTTACCAGGCAGGCCGCGCAGTACGAAATGCTTTTCAATACATTCCGTAAAAACCGCGGCGCACTCACAGGCGTTACTTTCTGGAATGTGTCGGACAAAACGACCTGGCTGGATAATTTTCCCGTGCGCGGCAGGAAGGATTACCCGCTGCTTTTCGATGAAGAACTGCAACCGAAGCCGTTTTTCAACAAAATCGTAGATTTCTGAATGCGGCTACCCAAATAGCCCGTGTAAAATGATTTTCGAGATAGCTCCGCATGCCGATGCGGAGCTTTTTTGATAATGGCGATTGTGTTTAGGAATGAGGCGTGGGGAATAGAGGGGGGCTCACTGCCTTTTCAGCAAAACATCCCCCTGATAACTACTTCCCTCAAATGTCTCCTTAATGGTAGCCGCTAGATGCTTGCCCGCGAGCTCCGCCGTGATTTCGACATCAGAGGATTGAACCACCCCGTCGATTGTTGATTCCACCTTCTGTTTTATTTGGAATTTGTCTGGCTCAGTCAGTACAATCTTGTCGAAAATCACCTTCCTGGGTGGAATTGAATCAATATAATCCTGCCATCCATCCCCATCAAAAACCGTTTCCTCTTCGTGCGTCAGCCGAATCTCATTTTCAGACAATTTATCAATTGTCCAGCGAACAGTGATAGTCACGTTAATATCGTCAAGGACCTCCTGAGTATTTTTTGTCTGATAAACTCCTACGAGATCACGAGTCAGATCAGGAGCTGGATCCTTGTCTTTTTTACATGATAAGCTAAAGATTAGAACCAGCGGAAGTAAATATCGGGCCATTGAGAGGTGAGGTTTTAACTAATCGTAATCTAATGCAATCCAATCAAATGTCAAAATGGTTTTTAT
>DATMSL010000354.1:0-2077 GCA_035565435.1 Dyadobacter sp.
ATTTCAGCTTTCCTTCTTTTCGCTCGTGCAAGGCTTCCTCCACCTTTTCACCAGCTTTCTTCGAATATTTAGCCATGATATTATTTTTTAGGTGTTGATGTTTTTTAATTTTTGCACCTGCCGGCGCGACTTTTTACTTCATCAAAATATGTACCAATGCACCTGTCCCTTTTTGAATCCTAAGTCCATTAATCATGAAGAAATTATTATTGCTATTTCAAATAACGGGCATCCTGCTCCCGGTCGGGTCATTTGCTCAAAACACCGGTTCGATCCTTCTCAAAAATGCGATAGTAATTGACGGTACAGGTTCCACGCCGCGTGCCCAAACCGACATACTGATCACCGATGGGCAAATTGCCGCTGTTCAAAAAGGGATCAAAACCAATGGCGCCCGCGAGATCGATTTGAACGGTAAAACCGTCATGCCCTCGCTCATTTGCGCACATGCGCACGTGGGAACGCTTAAAGGAACTACTTCCTCTGCCGACAACTACACCCGCGAAAACCTGCTGCGGCACCTCAAAAAATACGAGGACTACGGGGTCAGCGCCGTGTTGGCCATGGGTACCGACCGTCCGCTGATATTCAACGGCTTTATCGATTCCACCCAGGCAGGACTGCTGCCGGGCGCAAGGCTGTATTCGGCGGGCTACGGCTTCAACACACCCGATCCGAATCCCGGCTCGTGGATGAACCTGCTGCTGCGCCCTGACACGCCCGAAGATGTGCCGGCGATGATGGACAAGCTGGCTGCGGTAAAGCCCGCAGTCGTGAAGATCTGGGTCGATGACCACGGCGGCCATGCACAAAAAATGAAACCGGAGATCTATCAGGCCATTATCCGAGAGGCACACAAACGCAATATCCGCGTAGCTGCCCACCTCTTCTACGTCGAAGACGCCCGCAAACTTACCGAGGCGGGAATAGACATTATCGCCCACAGCATCCGCGACAAGGAGGCAGACCAGGACCTGCTGACTAAAATGAAGCAGAAAAACGTGACTTATATTCCCACGCTGTCCCTGGACGAGTATCAGTTTGTCTACGCCGGTAATCCCGACTGGATCAACGACCCATTTTTCAAAGCCTCACTCGAACCGGGTGTTTTCGAAATGATTACCGACAAGGCTTATGCGGATAAAATCAGGAATTCGCCGGATTACCAGCGCAATATGTCGGCATTCAAAACGGCTATGATCAATTTGAAGAAAATCCATGACGCAGGCATCAAAGTGGCTCTTGGCACCGATTCCGGCGCATTCCCCGTCCGCACCCAGGGCTTTACAGAGCATTTGGAAATGGAACTGATGGTCAAAGCAGGCCTTACGCCCGCACAAGCCATCAGCATCAGCACCCGCAATGCCGCCGCCGCCCTGCACATCGACCACGAAAAAGGCACCCTTGAAAAGGGCAAAAAAGCCGACTTCCTCATCCTTTCCGCCAATCCTTTCGACGACATTCGGAACACAAGAAAGATCGAATCCGTTTGGAAGGAAGGAAAAGAGGTGAGTAAAGGGCCTGTGAAAAATTGACAGCAAAATGGAAAACTCTTTGATGACTAAGCCGACAATATCCAGAACCGCATTCTGGGATGTCGATTTCGACCAAATCGACTTTCAGGAAAGGGATTTATTTGTAATGGAAAAGGTCTCTAACTACGGAACCTGGGACGATTTTATAAAAGTAATCCGGTTTTATGGCGTCAATCGGTTCAAGGAACGGATCATTTTTGCTGCCTATCTCAAAAAGGATGTTCTCAATTTCATTTGTGTCGCATTCGACCTTCCTATAAACGATTTTAAATGTTACACACGGAGACAGTCACAGAATCAACCCTGGAACTTTTGAGACAACTCCAGGCATTGCCAGAATTGGCTCCCTTTTCCCTTGTAGGCGGGACAAACCTTGCCCTACGGCTCGGGCACCGTATTTCGGTGGATATCGACTTGTTCACGACCGGCGCGTTTGATCTGATAGAAGTTAAGAATGCAATTGCTGACGCATTTCCGAACGCCATCGAACTAAGCGCTCGGAATCAGACATTGTTATACCAAATCAATGGCGTAAAAACGGA
>DATMSL010000355.1:0-2537 GCA_035565435.1 Dyadobacter sp.
GTCGTATTGATGTCGAATAAATTTAGTTATCCTGAATTTAATTTGACCTCCTTTCGGGAATTATGCCACAATGATTGGGAAAATAGGGCAGGGCCTTTTCCGGGTTGCGGCAAATTTGCAACGTCTGAATGCTTGACTTAACTTTCAGGAAAATTCCAAATTCCTCGAAACTGATGAAAAGATTTCTGCTCCTGCTTGCACTAACGATCGTCTTTGCGGCTTCCAAACCGCGCAAAATCACCTGGGTTGCCATCGGCGATTCGATTACTTACCTCAATGACCACCAGAACGAAACCGGGAATCGCGTTACAAAAGGCTACCTGACGTTGATTTCGGAGAAATTTCCTCAGGTTACTTATGTCAACCAGGGTCACAATGGGTGGACGTCGGTGAACATTGCTGACAAAATCGAGTCACTGGGGCTTGTGGAGGCAGATGTTTATACAGTTTTTCTGGGAACGAACGACTGGTGGCAGGGAAAGCCGCTCGGCACGATCGCGGATTATGAGCAGGGAAAGGGGAGCGGAACGGTTTATGGCGCGTTCAGGGTCATTACCGATAAATTGAAGCACCTTAATAAGAAGGCAAAGATTATCCTCATTACGCCTATGCAGCGGGGGGATTTTGTCTATATCAACAGTTACAAAAACAATGCTTTTGGATCGTACAAGCCTAAAAGAGATCAGACTTTGGAGCAGTTTGCGAATGCAGTTGTGGAAATTGGGAAGAAGGAAAAGATACCCGTTGTGGATCTGTACCATGACAGCGGCATTAATCCGGATAATATAGTCCGTTTTAAGCGCCTGAAAGACCCGCAAAGCGGCGCCTATAAAGATTTTAAATACCCTGATTACATTGATGTGCCTTTCAATCCGGAGACGGACGAGTATCCATATCCCGAGCAATCCATCGATATGACTTACGACGGCCTGCACCCATCCGATAAGGGATATCAGGTGATTGCTGAAATGCTGATCAGGAAATGGAAGGGGCTGAAATGATGCCCCCTGTTGCTACTCCGCTTTGGGATTGGTCATATAGGTTTTGAGGTCGCCAAGCAGATTATACAATGATGCGTTGATGCCATCATTGTCTGCTTTCGCGGTTTGCAGGGCCAATTCTGCTTCCTTGCGCTTTTTGCGGCTGCTTTCCGTTTTGACGATTTGTTCTTTGGCGGTGATATTGTCATTTTCCTTTGAGCTCAGACGTACCGGGCTATGCTCGACCGAGACGCCATCGAGCGTGGTAATACGGGCGTCGTACTGATTGTCCTTGTACTGAACGCCGAGGTCGAACCGGATATATTGGTAGTCTGAATGGATGACAGGTATGTAGCTGGTAATGAGTATAATACCTGCCTGAGTGTCGTCGCTGGTGATCGCGTTTTGTGCATTTCCGAATTTTCTGTCGACCCACGCTCTGACCTTCTGGTGGAGTTCTGTCTTGCTCAATTTGGGCTGCCCGGAGTCGGTATAGCTAATGTTGTTTTTGGAATCGAGCGGCAGCTTGCCATCCTGTGCGAAAGTGTGAGTAGCCGCCGCGAGCAGCGCGCAAAGAAGCAAATGTTTCAAGATGAGTGTTGAATTAGTGAGTGGACAAATATAGCGGAAAACATTTTCGTGGTGCGTTTGGGGACTTTGTATTTGGTCCGGTTTTTTAAAGGCGATGATTTGCTTACATTTAAGTACACTAAACTCAACAGGTTATGGCTAGTTTCAAAAACATTTCGCTTGCAATTGCGCTGCTTATCTGCGCTTCATTCACTGTGTTGCACCACGGTTGGGCAGATTACGACCAGACCAAACCGACAGATTTTAAAGCCAAAATCGAAGACCTTACTTACGAAAATCCGCACGTGCTTGCCAAAGTCAAGTATAATAAGGAGCTTACCACCGTGTATCTCGCGCCGGTAACCCGCATGGAGTCGCGCGGGCTGAATGCGGATATGATTAAGAAGGGTACGACAATTCGGTTTGTGGCCTATCCGCATAAAACCGAGAAAAACGAAATGCGCGCTGAACGTATTTTCGTGGGTAACGACAAGTACGAACTCCGCTAGGCGTGCCGTCGTATCATCAATGCCTTGAATGGCTGGAAAAATCGGTGTGGGCCGTGGGTATCCGCCAATCGCTATGGCTGTATCCGGCTCTTGAGATAGTTCATATTCTGGGCATTGTACTCCTGGTAGGCGCAGCATTCCTTTTTGACCTGCGTCTGCTGGGTTTTTCGCGTAATCTGTCTGTGACTGCACTATCAAAGTACTTGCTACCCTGGTCGCAGCGCGGGCTAATTCTAATCGTTCCCTCGGGTATTTTATTGTTCCTTACCAATGCGCAGGCACTGGGTATCGATCCGGTTTTCTGGACGAAAGTCGGTTTGATCGTAGTTGCTGCGCTGAATGTGTTTGTATTTCACCGGTTTATTTATGAGCCTTTCAAGCGCTGTGGCGCAGAGGGAGAGCTCCCATATCCAGCGCGGGTTTGCGGGGGTGTTTCGATTGCGGTTTGGGTGGCGGTGGTGGCTTGTGGGAGGTTGCT
>DATMSL010000356.1:0-3725 GCA_035565435.1 Dyadobacter sp.
ATTGGGCAGCTCGAAAAGCAATTCCCGATAGAGCGCAGCGACGAACCGCTCCGCTTACGCAGTCCTCAGGACTATGCCCGGCATTTAAATGTACACGTCAATTACCTGAACCGGTCCGTGAAGGAAACGACCGGCAAAACCACTTCGGCGCATATATCTGCACGGGTTATTGCCGAAGCAAAAGCGCTGTTGCAACATAGTGATTGGAGCGTGGCCGAGATCGCCTACGCACTCGGGTTTGAATATCCTGCCTACTTTAATAACTATTTCAAGCGCCTGACGGGTAGCACACCGAACACTTTCCGCAAGGTTTGAAAATCATAGTTATTGGTTTGATATTGATTGGCTGTCCGCCAAGCTGCGGTCTAATTTTGCCTTATCATATTAAATCATTCAACAATGAAAATTTTAGTAACAGGAGCGACAGGAAAAGTAGGCAGCCGTTTAGTGCCACGCCTGATAGCCAAAGGCTATGATGTATCGATATTGGTCAGGGACGCTGCAAAAGCTGGCGGTCTGATGGAACTCGGTGCGACACCCATAACCGGCGACCTATTTGAACCAGCCACCTTGCCCGCAGCGGTTGCTGGCATGGATGCCGTGATCCACCTTGCCGCGCTCTTCCGGACCTTTACGGATAATGAAGGTATCATCAAAACCAACCGCGAGGGAAGTATCGCATTGGCGCAGGCAGCGCAAGAAGCTGGTGTTAAACGATTTGTTTTTACCAGCACTTCCAATGTGTACGGTTCGGGTTACCACCGCCCGGCAAAAGAAGACGAACAGGTGGATATCAACGATCCACGCGCTTACTCGTCCAGCAAGATCGCCGCAGAAAGGGAACTGATCGAGATGCAGCAAAACCAGGGGTTTGACGTCCGCATCTTACGCCTTGGCTTTGTTTACGGTGATAAAGATCCGCACATCGCCGAGATAATCCCATATATTAAAAAGCTGAACATGCATTCTGGTTCGCGCATGCATATGGTGCATCACCTGGATGTCGCGCAGGCTCTTGTCCTGCTGCTAACTATCGAAGGGTTGGATGGCGAGATCTTCAATGTAGCCGACGATGCACCGATCACTTTGTATGAACTGGCTGATTCTGTCGGAAAAGCAGCAGAGACCTTTGATGGAACCCAAGGCCCCCTTAACGACCCGTTCCAGGGCGTTCAGGATATTTCCAAACTTCGCAGGAAAACCGGCTTCCGGCCATTGGTGCCAAGCTACTATGTGGCCCGCGATCTTGATATATTGTAGCCATAACCCGTGTGCTTCGCAGCATTGAAAAATTCGGATACCTTTTACCCGGATTTGGGTAATTGCGGCCGCAAGCCGCTTCCTAAGTTATCATCATAAAATGATATGATGATAACAGCAAAAGGATATGCGGCGCAAACGGCAGAGAGCCCACTAACGCCCTGGCAATTTGAAAGACGTGAAGTCGGCGCGCACGATGTACAGATCGAAATACTCTACTGCGGGGTTTGCCATACCGACATTCACCTGACCCGCAACGAGTGGTTCGAAGGGATCTTCCCGATGGTCCCCGGCGATGAGATTGTTGGCCGTATCAGTGCCCTGGGTGCCCATGCCAGCAAGTTCAATATCGGTGATCTGGGTGGCGTGGGCGTGATGGTTGATTCCTACCGGGAGTGCCCTGACTGCAAGAACGGGCAAGAGCAGTTTTGTAGCGTTGCCTCGGTCCAAACCTACAATAATCTGGGCCACGACGGCCGGCCTGTTTACGGCGGATATTCCAATACCATCGTCGTCCATGAAGACTTCGTGCACCGCATTTCTGAAAACCTCGACTTGGCCGGAGTTGAGCTGATCGATATCAAGGATATTCACACTGCCTATGACCGAATGCAAAAAGGTGGTGTCCGCTACCGTTTTGTCATTGATATGAAAACCCTGTAACTTCAATCAGTGAATAAGCCATACCTCATCAATTTCATATCCGAGCAGCACAGGCTGCTCGGATTGCCTAAGCCTAAACATCCGCTGATCAGCGTATTCCGGCATGAACATGCTGATTACGCCAGACTAGTCGATTTGCAGCATTTTACCCTCAACTTTTACTGCATATCCATCAAAACGGATTATGAGGGCAGGTTAAAGTACGGGCACCGGCACTACGACTTCGATGAAGGTATGATGGCCTTTATTTCCCCGAACCAGCTGCTGATGAAATTGGACCCTGGATCGAAACCGCCGGGTGGCATGACGCTGATGTTTCACCAGGATTTCATTGCAGGCACTTCGCTGGCTACCAAAATCCGGAATTTTGGCTTTTTCTCCTACGAGCTCCACGAAGCCCTTCATTTGTCAGAGCAGGAAGAGGCGAAGATCAAGGACCTGTTTGCCAGCATAGAGGCGGAATACCAAAGCAGCATCGATCATTTCAGCCATGAAGTGATGGTTGCCCACATTGAGCTTTTGCTGCAGTATAGCAGCCGGTTTTACGCTCGTCAGTTTATCACACGTAAAGTGGCCAATGACGAGATCCTGATCCGGTTGGAAAGTGTGCTAAACGGGTTTCTGGAATCGCAGAAAGGGCTACCGACTGTACAACAGGTCGCCAGGGACTTGAATGTGTCCGCCGATTATCTCAGCGATATGCTACGGACAGTGTCAGGACAAACTGCCCAGCAGCATATACAAGCCCGGGTGATCGAAAAGGCAAAACAGCTACTAGCGACCACAAACTTACAAGTCAGTGAAATTGCCTATCAGATGGGCTTTGAATATCCACAATCCTTTCATAAGCTATTCAAGAACAAGACGAAGATGTTTCCGGTACAGTACCGTGAAAGCTTGAATTAGGCAATTGCTCCTTGATGTGTTGAAGGCCTCGGTTTTCGATCAGCTTATTGGTTCATCCGGGGAAGTAACCAGCGCACCATAGAGCATCGCGGAACCATACAACGACTTGCGCTCCCCAAGTTTTGATATCGAATAATTCCCGACACGGTCGAAAAAGCTTTTTAGACCTTTGAAGACAATGGGATATGGCACCCAGGGATTGGATGCTGTTGTGTCATACTCGACAATCAAAAACCTTATACCCTTACTAAAATGGTTTTCCAGGCGCCGGATTAAGGATTCTTTATCCCTGATGAAATGAAGGGAGTTCGCCATCAGGATCCCATCTAATCCCGCCACCTCCAACGCCTCTGCTTCAAAATCCGCCTCGATGAATTTGATCGAAACCTGGTTGCCCATTTGCGGCGGAAGCTGTTGGTAGTTTTTATCCACGCCGGTAATCTTGCTGTGTGCTGGCAGCATCGTTGCCAAGGCTTCGGTGAAAGTCCCCGTCCCACAACCCAAATCTAACCAGTACTGCGCATGCCCGCCATTGGCACCGCCACCGATTAGTTCTATGGCCTCTTGATCTGTCATGGTTTCTAGATAATTAATTGCTATTGTTGAGAATCAAGCCGTGATCAGTCTATGCTGCCTGAGCCGACCGTAACAAATATAAGTGACAACGACCTGGGGGAGCATGACCAGCCGCGCGATTAAGCTAAATGCGGTGTCGTCCACCAAATAGTGCCCGATGGAGGCCGGAAAGAGATATTGATCTATACCGCTCAGAAACAGTATTGGGGTTCCTTTGCGAAACGCTAACCAAACTAGTTCACGTGAGGCAGGTTACCGGAAAGGTTACCAGATGTTTTGATCTGAAGTGAATCGAAATTATGTAAGTGTCCCGAAATGAC
>DATMSL010000357.1:0-4142 GCA_035565435.1 Dyadobacter sp.
GAATGAGTGGATGATTGAATGAACAAGTTTGGAGTTTGAGCTCTGGACTTTAAACTCTGGACTTTAAACTCTAAACTCATTGACTCTGGTCGAGGAGGTCTTCGGTGCGGTCGATGCCCAGGCTCATGAACACACCCACGAAATAGAAGCGTGTGGCCGGAAGCGTAACGGGGGTTTTGAAATTGCCGTTGTAAGCGTAGTTATAGCCGAATATTTGTTTTGTGCCAAGGATATTGTTGGCGCCGAATGCGAAGCCGGAATAGTCCCTGAATTTCGATTTTCTGAAAAAGGACATCATTTTCGAGACGTGCAGGTTCAGCACATTGTAGGGCCGGGCGGTACCCGAATCGTAAATGCAGGTACCGGCATCGCCGCCAGCGCGGATGTCATAGTAAGGCCGTCCGGCTGCGTAGGAGTACGAAACGTTGACATTGGTGCTGATTCCCTGGAAAAAGCGTTTGACGGCAATGGTGAAGGTATGCGGGCTAGTGAACGACGGCCGGATGCCTTCGGGGTAGTCCAGGTAGTTACGTTTCGTGTCGAGGTAAGTGTAAGTCAGCCAGTAATCCAGGTTGCGGACGGTCTTTTTGTCACGCCAGAATACTTCCAATCCTTTCGCATAGCCGTCACCGCCGAGGGTAATGTCCGGGAATGTTCGTACCAGGTTCCTGTACTTTTTGTAGTAAACTTCCGTCCTGAAAAACCGGTTATTAGCCTTTTTGGAATAATTCAGGACGTAATGTTCAGAGCGTGAAAAACCTAGGCGCTCGTTTTGGAACAGATACCTGTTTTCCGGCTTTTGATAAAAAATACCATACGCCAGGTTCAGCTGACTGCCGGTTGCCACCCGATACCCCAGGCTTGCGCGCGGTGCTACGGCTGCTTTGCGAAGCAGACTCGAATATTCACCCCGCAACCCCGGCCGGAATGCCAGATGCTCGCCCAAATGAATATCGCCTTCAATAAAAAACGCCGATAGCTGATCGCGGAGCTTCGTCGCGGTGCCGTTGTAATGCTGCATGTCATGGAAATAGAATGTCTCGCCGCCGAGCCGGAATGCCTGGTTGCGCTCGAAGCTGCGTGTGAGCACGGCGCGGCCCTGTGCGAAATGCGAGCGGAGGGTTATGTCGTTGTTTTTCGCGGAAAATGGGGCATATGGCAGTGCTATGGGCTCATTATTTCCGCTGAGCAGCCGGTTTTGGAGGGAATTCTTGTCGAACGTGTAAGCCATGCCCGCATCGAGGCGCCAATCGGGTCCAAGGTCGGTCCGGTAGCTGACAGTTCCGTAGATATTCGGGTTTTTCAAACGGAAATCGGAGCGGAGCGACGAGCTGTCGGTATCCGGGTTGCGCATCCCTATATTGCTTTCGGCAAAGGCGACGTACCCTTTCACCATGCCTGTCTTCCCGGTTTTGAAGCGGATATTCGCATTGGCGCTTTTATATTCCGGGCCGTGGTAGTAATCCGGGCGTTGCGGTACTACCTTGTTGTACAACCCCTGATTACTATAAGCCAGCCCGCCGCCATAGCTGCTCCGGCCCGATTTCGACAAATGCTGAAAGCCAGCTCCGAGGTTCGAGGGAAATACGCTGAAATTGGCGGAGCTTTTTTCAGGTAAATCGATGCTTTCCAGGATCAATGCGCTGCTCATGGCCTGGCCATACAATGCCGAGTAGCCACCGGTGTTGAACAATACGCCTTTGAACAGGAACAGGTTAATGCGGGCTGGCTGCATAATGCCCGGCACGGAAGCATAGTTCGGGTTTTTCATCAATGTACCGTCGACGAACATCCGGGTTTCGTCGCTGGTACCTCCCCGCACGAACAGTCCCTCGCGCTCGCCTACCTGCTGCGCGCCCGGGAGCGACCGCAGTGCATTGGAGATATCGCCGCCATTGCCCGCTATGGTGTAGGCGTCGATGGGTGTCAGAGAAGCACCTTTGGCCTTGTCGCTGGCTTCGAAGCTGCCTGCGCTCACAGTTACGGCTTCGAGGGTGTTGGCGGCATCGTCGAGGGTAATGGAGAGCGTGATGGTGCTATCGGCAACGACAAGCGTTTGCTGGTACGTTTTGAAACCAACCGACGAGACGACAAGCGTCTGATTGCCTCGCCGGGTGGTTACGAAGTCGAATTTGCCGAGCGAATCGGCCACGACACCTGACTGGGAACCTTTCATGCGGATGTGCGCACCGGGAACGGCTTCGCCCAACGGGCCCATTACCTCGCCGTTAATGCGGGCCTGTGCCCCGGCGGCCAACGCGAAAAGCAGGCCGCCCGCGATCAGGATGAGTTTGGTTGTGAATGCATTGGAAATCATGGCTTTGTTTGTTTTTTTGACCAAAGCTATGATACCCGTCAATGCATTTCAGGGAGAGTAGACCAAGCAGTTAATGTCCGCGACGAAACCGTAAAATCCTGCGACGATCAATCGGGCGTAATGTTCAGTATTTTGCGGAGATGTTCTTTGTAATGCTCGCTGACGGGAATCTCGGCGCTGCCAATGAGCACGAAATCACGCTTGACCGCCGTGATTTTCTGAACAGCTACCAGGTAGGACTTGTGGGTACGGACAAATGCCGGTTCGGGGAGTTTTTCTTCCAATGTCTTGAATGTCATGCGGGTAATGACCGGCTTTTCGGCAGATGAAAGGAAGATCTTGACATAATCCTTCAAGCCTTCGACCCAGGCTACATCAGCCGCCACTATTTTAACCAAAGAATATTCAACATTCACAAAGAAATCGGGCAGTGCAGCGGGGGACGGAGCGACGGGTGTTTGCTGTTTCAGTTCGAACAGTTCGTGTGCCCGGTTACAAGCTTTCAGAAAGCGCTCCATACTTACGGGTTTGAGCAGGTAATCGACCACATTCAGTTCGAAACCTTCCAATGCATATTGATCATAGGCGGTCACCAGGATCACCAGCGGCGGATCGGGGAGGCTTTTCAAAAATTGCAAACCGCTGAGACGGGGCATCTGAATGTCCAGAAAAAGCAAATCTATCCGTTCGTTTTGCAATATTTCGATGGCCTCCATGGCATTGCGCGCGGTGTTCGCGAGCGTCAGGTAAGGTACCTGTCGGATATTATCGACAAGCAGGTCGAGCACGAGCTTTTCATCATCAACGGCCAGGCATCGCATCATCGTAAATCCAGGTTCAGGGTGACTGTGAAAACTTGATTGGTGTCGTCGATAGCGAGGACATGTTTATCGGGATAAATCAGTTTCAACCGCGTGCGTACATTTTCGAGGCCGATGCCCGAATTATCGTCTTTGGCCATGCCGGGATGAGCATCGTACGGGTTGACGACCGTTAGTGTCAGAAGCCCGTCAGTTGCTTTCAGACGGATCAGCACATAAGGTTCGTCGAGCCGGGAAGCGCCATGTTTGAATGCATTTTCCACGAACGGGATCATGATCATCGGCTCCACCGGCAAGCGACCGGCATCCACGTCCATTTGAATATCCAGTTCAATGCGCATGCCATCCGAAAAGCGCAGTTTTTGCAGTTCAATATAGCTTTTGAGATAATCTGTTTCCTGCTGCAAAGTCACCTGTTTCGCCTGCGTGTCGTACGTCATGTAACGCATGAGGTCGGCGAGGCGGAGGAGTGCATCTTCGAGCTGGTCGGATCGTTGTCTTGCAAGCGCTACCATGTTTGTCAGCACATTAAAAAGAAAATGCGGATTGACCTGCGACCTAAGCAGTTTCAGCTCGGCCACTACCTGTTGGGCCTCATATTCCTTTCGCGCCCGTTCCTGACGAATGCCGTCGCTTATCCGCCGGTAAACAAGGCTTGCCGCAAATACCAGTATCGACGGGCCAAATACCAATCCGGCCGCACTCCGCAGTGCTACTTCCGGGAAAAAGCGGGCCACTATCTGGTATTTAAGGGCAAACGAAGCTACGATTACCGCTATCCCGCAGGGAAAGTATAACCACCAGCGCCAGCCGCCGGCCAGTTTAGGATAAAGGTAAAATGCATTGAAATAGAAAATCCCCGCGTGGATCAGGCCGGCCAGCACGAAAAACGCAGCCGGCAGCCCGCCGATCTTGTATCCTTCGCTGGCGGAGGACACGAGGAAGGGCAGCAGTAAAATGGTCACCCATATACAAACATGGATGGCAATTTCCCGTTTTTGCTG
>DATMSL010000358.1:0-9486 GCA_035565435.1 Dyadobacter sp.
CCATAGGCATCACGGATCCGACGCTGATACTTTTCGTACAATTCCATAGCCACTTTCGCGCTGTTTCCCTTCGGATCGACAGGGTAATCCTTCCGCGTATTCACCCATTGCCACTCCCATTGGCGGATTGATTTTTCAAAAGCCTGCCAGTCGGGCGTTGTCCCGGAATCCAGAGATTTTCCCAGCATACCAAAGAACTGCTGCCACCGTACCTTGTAAAAGTCGTTGAGCAATCCGCTCCACTGGCGGTTGGCATATTCATGCAGTGGACTGTCCTGATCGCCCCATAGCGTGATCAGGTCGCGGGCATTTTGCTCGTAAAGTGCTTTTTCTGCGGGTGTAGCGCCCCATTGCCTCGCCGAGGCGATCCACGGGCCGAGCAAAAAATCCTTACGTGTCGCCAACAGGCGGTCCAGGTCGGTAATCAGTTCAAGAAAAGCGCGGCTGTTTTTTTCGAAACTCGCCCTATCCCCTTTCCGAAACGCCTCCACCCAACGCTTCTGAACGACCGATGCATAATTGGCCAGTACCTGTCGCGAAATGTCGGTCAGGTCATAGAGGAAACCTTCGGTATGAGGCCCCTTCGCCGCTGCCTCCATGAACAGGTCCCAGGCCGGAAGCAGGTCGGCAGGCGGGTAGTTAAGCTTAGTCCGGGTCCACACGGTAGTGGAATCCAGCGTAGGCCTGCCGGTAATGATCGACTCGGCCCCGTCGCGTATTTCCATGCCATTGTAAGCAGTCCGCCGGAGGATTTGCCATGCCTTTACCAGCCGATCGTCATCTTTCCCATACCGGTTGCGTGCATATCGGGGGAGCCACTCATCTGGGTCGATGGGGGTTGTCCGCCAGGTATGGTCCATCATCAGTTCGTAAATGACGGGGTTCTGTTCGATGGCCTCCATCGTCAGACCAATCCCTTCCATACGCTTTTTGGCGGGGTTATTCCAAGCCGCCGCCGGTCCCTGGGCCACGCCGTCCATGCGCCCGAAGAGGTTTACATTACCTCCGAAGTTGTTGAGCATGTTCCATATCCAGGGCTTCCCGTAAAAAGCGTCCGTCCGCTTCCAAACCGGCTCAATCTCCGCTGCCAGGTCGAGCAACAGCATCCGGTCGTCGGGTACCGCTTTGAGCAATGCTTCGATCTGCGGCGCTTTCCAGAACTTGCGGTCGCTGTAAAATAACCAGCCCTGCATGACCCACACCGCGTCGGGGTCGGCCTGGCGCATGCCTTCGTAAATGCGTTCGCTGAGTTTGGAAAGGTAGGCAGGATCGTCGGTGGGCGGCTCATTCTCGTTGAATGTGTCGGCCGAATACAAGTGGTCGGTCCCGTAAAGTTCTTTTTGTTTATCCAAAAAACGCTTCCCTATCTCCGCGAAAAGCGGGTCCTGCGAATCGAGAATGTAGGTATCGCCGAAACCGTTGGTCCAGTTGGTCGCTTTCAGCTGCGCATTGGGATATTTTTTACGAAATGCGGCCGGAACGTGCCCCGTGAATGCGGGCAGTACCGGTTTCATGCCCAGTTCCCGCTCGCGCCGGACGATCTGCTGCTGCAAAGTCTTGTGGCTTTCCATCCAGCTCAGCGGCAACGGACCGCCCCAGCCGTCGAGATTCCCCATCCAGAACCATCCGAAATAGGCTGGACCGCTGAAAAAGTCTTTGAGGTCTTCGTCACTAAAACCCATCTCCTTGTACACCTGCAACCACACATACTCTTCCCCGGTAATCGCCAGCGGCATGTTGATGCCATGCAGGGCCATCCAGTCGATCTCCTTTTGCCAGCGGTCCCAGTCCCACCAGCTCATACTGTAATTGAATGTGCAGTAGTTGAGGTTATAGCGGTACCGGTACGCGGTCTCCTTCCGCACTTTGGCCGGAACGACGGGCAATTGGCCAGGCAGCGCCAGGTTTGTGCCGTTCCAGGTAATCTGGCAATGCGCATATTCGGTAAGGTAATGGTATAAGGCAGAGGCTATCGCCACGCCGCTGGAACCACGAAGGACGATTTTACCGGCTTTACTTTCGATTTCAAATTCATCCTTGCCCGACCTCGAATGCAGTTCCTCTACCTGAAAATGCGAAGCGTGCGCTGGGACCACTCGCTGTATCAGGGACCTTGCGGAATTGACAACCGCCTGGGCTATGGAAGTCTTCGCGAGGACGCTCATCAAAAAGATAAGACAAAACCGGTTGACCCTTCTCAACCAGCGAAGAGAAGAATCACCATTATGGAAATGATTCATTTTAAAATACAGAATGATTGGCCTGTCGGCAGCTGAATGCTGTGACTGGAACAATGTGAATGAAGACATTCTCCGTACCCGAAATACAGCTACGGAGAATGTTGTAAATCAATAACCCGGATTCTGAACCAGCGCAGGATTGAGTTGCAGCGCTACCCTTGGTATCGGGAAAATGCGTTTGTTCACGTCTGAATCGGTTTTGTAACCCCATTTGCCTTCAAATTTCCCGAAACGGATCATGTCATTCCGGTGCCAGCCCTCCGAGACAAATTCACGCGCTCTTTCCGCGTAGATAAATTCAAGATTAACACTCGTCAAAGCCGGCGAGGTCGTCCGCTGTGCCCGCAGCTCATTAACCAGCGAAAGTGCGGTATGGCCGAGCGTCGGACTTCCGCCGCGCAGTATCGCCTCGGCTTTCATTAGAATAATATCAGCGTATCTGAACACGGGGATATCATTATTCTGGTTCCGGTTGAGCGAACTCGCATCAGGATAAAACTTCATATTGCGGTACCCCATGTGCCAGGCGATTTCGTCGTTACCCGCGTCAAAAGAAGCTACGTCCTGACGCAGTACCACTTCCGGCGTCAGTTTCACCTGGTAAGTGTAGGGTGCCGACGGATCACTGCCTTTGTAAAACTGGTCGTAGCCAATTTTAGTCGTCGTAACAGTCAGCGGTGTGACGCCGTCGTTCATATACTGCAACCCGGTCAGCCATTGCTTGTTACGGATATCGCCTTCGTCATTGAAATTGGCATAATATTCCGGTAGTGTACACGCACTTCCCGCAGGCGTGTACGGCAGGCTGAACTTCTTAACCATGCTTCTCGGGATGTCGTACCGCGCGCGGATGTTGACACTTCTGAAAGGAAAGGTATTGGTTTGGGCCGGATCATAGGGAATGGCGAAAATAAACTCCTTCATCTGCGGCCCATTGTTCGGATAGAACATATTCAGATAGCTGCTTCTGGGCTCCAATGCATACAATCCCGAACCGATCACCTTGTCGCAGGCGGCAATGCAATCGTTATACCGGTTTGTGCCGGTGTAGTACTCGGCGTTCAGGTACATTTTGGCCAGCAAGGCATAGGCAGTCCATTTGTTGGGCCTTCCGTATTGAGACACGCCCGATACTTCGCTCAGATTGGGGATCGCTTCCAGGATTTCCTTTTCGATAAAACTGAAAACCTCCGTCCTCGGCGAGTTGGTTTTGGGGGCAAAATCGCCGTAAGTCGTGTAGATAGGCACATTCCCGAAGGCGTCCATCATCATGAAATAGGCTAATGCACGTACCGTTTTGATCTCCGCAAGGCTCGTTTGCTTCGCTGCGCCGTCCGGCATTTTCTGTTCCAGAATGGAGATCGTTTGGTTGGCGACACCAATAATGGTCGACAACCAGGTCCAGTGGCCGTTCACATAGCCGTTGTCCACCGTCCAGGTGTGCAGGTGCAAAGTTTGGTTTTGCCCGCCGTCGTACCAGTTACCTCCCCGGGCGGGCATAATACCCTCATCCGTACTATATGCCGCGATCTGATAGGCTTCCGCTCCGAAATTCCCTCTCAATGCCACGTAAACAGGCCCGGCTGCGGAAATGAATTGTTCATCCGTGCTCGGGAAAACGTCGGTCGTCAGCGCGGTCGTCACCGGCACGTCCAGGTCGTGGCAGGCAAACAGCGCGGTTGCCGCCAGCGTTGAGAAAAATAGTTTTATGTATGAATTCTTCATGATTCTCCTTCGATTTTAGATGGATATGTTCAGACCGAATAGAAACGTACGGGTCTTCGGATAGAAGTTGTTGTAGTCAACCCCCGGAGCGATCCCGCCCTGGTTCACCTCCGGATCAACACCCTTGTACTTGGTGATGATAAACAAATTATTCACGGAAGTATACACCCTCAGATTTTTGACAAATGGCCCCAGCTTCTTGAAATTGTAACCCAGCGTAGCATTGTCGAACCGCACAAAACTTCCGCTTTCGAGGAATCGCGACGAGTATACATAGGCGTTAAAATCACTGGTGGATTCGTTACCCGCATCCACGAGGATATTGGAATACTGCGCAGTACTTGGCCTGAACAGGTCGGCGCGGGTTGCATTGAAAATTTTGTTTCCGAATACGCCTCTGATGAATACATTCAGATCAAAGTTTTTGTACCGCACGCTGTTAGTCCAGCCCAACATTAGCTTGGGCTGCGAGCTGCCCAGGTAGTGATAGTCTCTTCCGACAACCGGTGTGGTCGTCAGGCTGCCGTCTGCTGCCACGAATTGGGACACACCGCTTTCATTTTTTCCGGCGTACTGGAACGAGAAGAATTGTCCCAACGGGCGGCCCGCTTTCAGGATCTGGAGTGATCTTCCCGACTGACCGCCGCCCTCGGGACGCGACAGCAATATGGAGTCGCCGCCCGCAAACAAGGGATTGGTAAGACTGGTGATGACGTTTTTGTTATGCGCCAAATTGATTCCGCTCGTCCAGCTGAAATTGGTGTTTTCTAACACCTTCGCATTCAGATTGAACTCCACTCCTTTGTTATTCACGCTTCCGCCATTCGCTACAATACTTCCCGAGGGCACCAGAATCGGATCCACCGTGTAGGAATAGATCATGCCGGTGGTATTCTTGTCATATACTTCAAGTGAACCGTTTACCCGGTTACCCAACACGGCAAAGTCGAGACCGACATTGGTCGTAGCCGTTTTCTCCCATTTCAAATCCGGGTTTTCGGATTTTGTAGGACCGTATGCGCCGGTAAGTGCGCCATTGTAATAATATGTACCCAATGCGCCGGAGATAAATTTCGCCGTGTAGGCATTGAACCCGCTTGCATTGCCGGTAACACCGTAGCTGGCCCGTAATTTCAGATCGCTGAATACGCGCTGGCTTTCCATGAAACCTTCCTGGCTGATTCTCCACGCCGCTCCTACCGAGGGAAAGTAGCCCCATTGATTGTTAGCCCCGAACACCGAGCTGCCGTCTCTTCTGACCGACCCTTGCAGCAAATACTTGCTTTTATAGTTATAGTTGAATCTGGCAAAATCGGAAATCAGCTGCGTTTCCTGATAAACTCCATCCGGCCCGAAGCTGATCTGATAGCCTGTTGTACCGTACGGATTACTCAAAGCGAGGTTATTGTAGGTTACGTTATCGACCGGAAAATTGCTGGTCGTCACCTGAAAGCCCTGTCCTATCTTATTGTTCTGCCAGGAGTAACCCACTACCGCGTTAATGGTATGATCGCCGAATTCCTTGTTCCAGGTCAGATAAGTTTCCAGGATTTTACTGGTATTCTGGTACGAACTCCTGTTTGCCTGCCCGTTTTTCCCGAATGATTGAACCGAGTGGAAGCCCAGGCCCGGATCCGGGTTGTCGTACATGTTGTTGTAGTTATTCGTAAAATATTTATTGTAGTATGTGCCCTGCAAAGCGTTGGTGTTCAGATACGAAATGTCCAGATTATAAGTCAGCCCGAAAGGCAGTTCCACCTGCGTTTTGAAACTCCCGATGAGATTGTTCGATTTCGTATTCATCTCGCTGTTATTGACCATCGCCACCGGATTGTAGTAGTTGGTATTCTGGAAATTTTCAAAATAGGAACCGTCCTCTTTTCTGATCGGTGAAACGGGCAGGTAAGAAGTGGACTGCAGCAACACGGTGTTACGATAAGGAATATCGTTGGCGTTGCTATGTGAGTTCGTCACCGAGAAGCCGAATTTCAATTTGTCCTTCAAGGCACGCTGCTCAATGGACAAACGGCCGATGACGCGGGTCAGATCACTGTTCAGCAGGATACCGTCTTTCTTCACGTAGTTCAAACTCGCGGCATAAGTCGTGTGCTCGCCGCCGCCATTGAAAGACAGGTTATGATTGGTGGAAACCGCCGTCTTTTTCTGGATAGACGACTGCCAGTCTGTATTGGCCCCTTTGTCGTCCGCAGGCGTAAAGCCGATGCCGTTTTTGTCCAGAAAAGCTCTTGGCTGGTCCGCGGTCATCATGTCCAGTTTGTTCGAGACCTTCTCGATACCCACATAACCGTTATAGGAAATCTGCATCGTCCCTGCTTTTCCCTTTTTGGTGGTGACCATGATCACACCATTGGCGGCACGGTTACCATAGATAGCCGTTGCAGCCGCGTCTTTCAACACATCGATAGAAGCGATGTCATCCGGCGCAATGGTGGCAATATCGGCCCCGGGCACCCCGTCGATCACATAAAACGGCCCCTGCGCGCTGTTAATGGTGGACGCACCGCGCATCACCACCGCTGCCGGCTTGTTGGGGTCCCCGCTGGCGGTGATGTTAAGTCCCGGCACTTTCCCCTGAAGTAACTGTCCCACGTCGGTAATGGCGCCATTATTGAGCTCCTCTCTTTTGACCGTACTGACCGCACTCGTCAGATTTTTCCTCGACTGCTGGCCATAACCAACCACCGCCACCTCATTCAATGTCGTGTTACTTTCCGTTAATGAAACCGAAATGCTGGTTTGCTTGCCGATCAGGACTTCCCTGGATTCAAAGCCGATGTAGGAAAAAACGAGTACATCCGTATCCGTGACATCGATCGAAAAATTTCCGTCGGCGTCCGTCACAGTCCCGAGCTTGCTGGCCTTCACCACGACAGTCACGCCCACGAGCGGCTTTCCGTCCGAGCCCATCACCTGTCCCTTGATCGGTTGCACGGCTTTGGGGGCCGGAGTTGCTATCTTCAACTGCTTTTTGGCTTGCAAAACCACCGTTTTGTCCACGATGGAATATTCCAGCGGCTGGTTGACGAAACATTTGGCCAGTACTTCTTCGAGCGTGCTCTCCCGCATGGAGATCGTCACCCTCTCCGACTTCTGGATCAGTTCGGTTTTATACCAGAACGAGTAGCCGCTCTGTTTTTCGATTTCCTTCAAAACCCTTTCCAGCGGTGCATTCTTCGCCAGAATGGTGATCTTCTGCGAAAAGCTGCTGGCGCTTACCTGCATGCAGAATGCGAGCGAAAAAATAAAGATCAGTTTCATAACCAGAATGGCCCTGATAAAGGGAGAGCGGGGAGGTCCTTCGTAGGCATACAGGGCCCCCAGCCCCTTTTGGATAAAAGAGTTGTGGTTCATACTTTTGTCTTGAGAGTTGGTACTAAACAGTAGGACAATTGTTTACGGATGCCAGTCTCTTGCAGGATCGGGAGCGGTTGCAACGTTCCCGTTCTTTTTTTGCAGACACCGGCGAAGTAGTCGCTATTCGGTCATAGGCAGGAGGTTTACGGTGTCACAATAATGGTTTTATCTTCAATTCTGAACTTCACCCCGCTCAGCGCAAGGATTTTCAGCAGTTTGGATACATTGGAATTACGCGGCAGCCGGCCCGTAAAATTCTCTCCACGGGTATTTCCTTCATACTGCACCTCTACATCATACCAGCGCGATACCTGCCGCATAACGCTTTCCAGGCTCTCGTTTTCGAACTGGAAGTAGCCGTTTTTCCAGGAAAGCTCCTTGTCCGTATCCACGCCGTCCACTACCCTCACGTTTCCCGTACCCGCATTAATGCGCGCCTGCTGGCCCGGCGCGAGCAGCGCCTCGCTGGTTCCCCGCGTCACTTTTACCGCCCCTTCGAGCAGCGTCGTACGCATCACCTTCTCGTCGTCGTAAGCCATCACATTGAAATGCGTACCGAGCACGGTGATCCGCGTTTCGCCATTTTTCACCACAAAAGGCATTTGCTTGTTATGCGCCACCTCGAAATATACCTCGCCGGTAATATCCACATTCCGCTGTTTACCGGTGAATGCGGTCGGGAAGCGGAGGCTCGACGCGGCATTCAGCCATGCGCCCGTTCCGTCGGGCAATACAATGTGAAACTGGCCGCCCTTGGGTGTAGTCACGGTGTTGATCACCGGCACGGCGGCCGCCTCCTGCTCGGACTTGTACACCAGCTGGCCTTTGCCCGCTTGCGTCACGCTCGTACCGCCCTGGCTCGCGAGTAACCCGTTACCCGCGCTATCCAGCGTGATACTCGACCCGTCGCCCAGCGTCAGGACCGCCTTGTTGCCGCCCGGAGGCAGGTCGACTGATTGCGTCACGGCCACCTGCTGCTGCGCCAGTTGCAACTTGCCCTGGTAGCCCTTCCACCAGTAGAGCCCCAATCCGATCAAAAGCGCCGCTGCCACCAGCTTAGGCCAGAGCCAGGTAATGCCGCGTGCCTGTTCCGGCCCGTCGAAGGTTGTTTCCTCCGACGGGAAAATGTTCGACAGAATGCGGTCCGATACAGCCTCGGGCATCGGCTCGCGAGGCTCGAAAGTATCCCAAAGCCGTTCCAGCCCCCGGGCAATGCGTTCATCGTCGGGGTTCAGGCCTACCCATTCTGCCAGCTCCCGTTTTTCAGAAACAGCAAGCGTTCCGTCCATCAATTTGCCTATGAGAAGGCCTATCCGCTCGTCGTTCATAAAATAGCTCCAATCCGGCATTGACCCTTATTAAATTTGGCCATCCGGCTATTTGTTTCAACCAAAAGCAAGCGGTTTCGACCGGTTGCCAAATGAAAGACAATCGGGAAAACGGCAGGGACTAGTCTGTACCGAAAATTTTTGATTTATTTTTTCAAAGCGAGCAAAGCGGTCACGACGAGCAGCGAGTCGGCGTGGCGGCGGAGCTGGTGACGAATGGTTGCCATGGCCTGCACCATGTGGTTTTTGACGGTGTTGGGAGAAATTTTCAGCAGGCCGGCGATCTCCTCATGGCTTTTGCCCTCATCGCGGCTCAGCCGGTAGATCGTCTTCTGCTGAGGCGGCAGTGTTTCCACCACGGATTGCAGCACCTGCTCCACCTCCCGCGCAGCGAGCATATCCTGGGCATTGTTACCCGCCTGGTCGCCATCCCGGAACATCTCCGAAACGATCGCCATTTCGTGGGCTACTCGCTTGAAATGGTTGAGTACCTGATTTTTAGCCATCCGGAAAATGTAGTTTCCGAAGTTGTCGATCGAAGCCATCGCGGCACGTTCCGTCCAGAGCTTCATAAATACATCCTGGACAATGTCCTCCGCCAGCATTTCCGACTGCGTCAGCCGGAATGTGTAACTGTACAACTTGTGTTTGTGGCGGTGAAAGAGTGTGACAAAAGCAGCCTGACTTCCCTGTGCGACAGAGAGCAAAAGATTCTTTTCCCGATCCAGATAAGCCTCACCCAAACGCTTTGCAGAATTAATACCTAACAAGTAACCAAAAGACAATATATTATTCTAATAATCCATTACAATTTAAAC
>DATMSL010000359.1:0-13622 GCA_035565435.1 Dyadobacter sp.
CTGCTAAGTGTAGGGATATATAACGATATTTGTTACGCACAAATTAAACAAAAAATGAGTAACGAAACCATTATTTTCTCAATGTCGGGGGTTAACAAAATCATTCCTCCCAACAGACATATTATTAAAAACATTTATTTATCCTTTTTCTACGGCGCCAAAATAGGCGTCCTCGGTCTGAACGGTTCCGGTAAGTCGACACTCCTCCGAGTCATCGCCGGCATCGACAAAGACATTCAGGGTGAGGTAGTTTTCTCCCCGGGTTACTCCGTCGGCATGCTCGAACAGGAACCGAAACTCGACCCGAACAAGACCGTTCGCGAAGTTGTAGAAGAAGGTGTACAAGAAATTGTAAATCTATTGAAAGAATTCGACGAGATCAATGAGGCGTTCGGTGCAGAAGACGCAGATTTCGACAAATTGCTGGAAAGACAAGGCGAAGTGCAGGAAAAACTCGACGCATTCGATGCGTGGAATCTCGACAACCGCCTCGAAATCGCGATGGACGCTCTCCGCTGCCCGCCATCGGATGCATTGATATCAACACTTTCGGGTGGAGAAAAGCGCCGGGTTGCGTTGTGCCGCCTCCTGTTGCGCCAACCCGACGTGCTTTTATTGGATGAACCTACCAACCACCTCGATGCTGAGTCGGTACTGTGGCTCGAAGAGCATTTGAGACAATATAAAGGAACGGTTATCGCCGTAACCCACGACCGCTACTTCCTCGACAATGTAGCAGGCTGGATCCTCGAACTCGACCGCGGCGAGGGTATTCCGTGGAAAGGCAACTATACTTCCTGGTTGGAACAAAAGCAGGAACGCCTGAAAAAAGAAGAGAAAACGGAGTCGAAGCGCCAGAAAACATTGCAGCGCGAGCTGGAATGGGTGCGGTTGGCACCAAAAGCACGCCAGGCCAAATCCAAGGCGAGGTTGGGAGCTTATGAGAAATTGCTCAGCGAGGAAGGCCGCGAGAAGGAAGAAAAATTGGAAATCTTCATTCCTTCCGGCCCGAGACTTGGAAACAAGGTTATCGAAGCACATAATGTATCGATGGGCTTCGGCGACAGGCTGCTATATGAAAACCTCAGCTTCGCATTACCGCCAAATGGTATTGTTGGTATTATCGGGCCCAACGGCGCGGGTAAAACCACTTTGTTCAAACTCATTACCGGCCAGCTGAAACCGCTGACGGGCCATTTCGAAGTAGGTGAGACCGTGCAACTCGCTTACGTCGATCAGGAACACGACAATCTCGATCCGAACAAAACCGTATACCAAAGCGTATCCGACGGCAACGACTGGATCATGCTCGGAGGCAAGCAGGCGAATGCGCGCGCATACGTGAGCCGGTTCAATTTCGGCGGCGGCGATCAGGAGAAGAAAGTGGGAACGCTTTCAGGTGGTGAACGCAACCGCGTACACCTTGCGATGACATTAAAGGAGGGCGGTAACTTGCTGCTGCTCGATGAGCCTACCAACGATTTGGACGTAAACACGCTCCGCGCATTGGAAGAAGGTCTCGAAAATTTCGCAGGCTGTGCAGTAATCATTTCCCACGACCGCTGGTTCCTCGACCGCGTCGCAACCCACATTCTGGCGTTCGAGGGCGATTCACAGGTTTATTGGTTTGAAGGTAACTTCTCCGAATACGAAGAAAACCGCCGTAAAAGACTGGGTACGGACGCCACACCGACCCGGATCAAATACAAAAAACTCGCATAATTCTGCCCGGACCTGCCGGTTATCAAGCGCTCATCTACACAGGTGAGCGTTTTTTTGTGACTGCTTGTAGAATTTATTTTCTATTTCTCTTGAAATCTAGTTTTAATATTCTACCTTTCTATCATATTCATACCATCCTTTATCAAGTTGTCAATACAAAATCATATTGAACGGTTAGCCTGTCTGGCTTAGAAACTAAATTCCTCTTCTATTTCCATCCTGACACTCAACAGGGTTTTACAAAATGGCCGTCCCTAACAGGCAGCTATTTGTAACTCCATAAACTTCTATATCACTTATAGAAAAATTAAATCTGTCTCAACGAATCTAAAAAAGCTATAACCGCCCACCGAACGAAAATTTTATGCGTTTCAAACGTCTGACGTCGCCGCCCAACTACTCACGTTTATTAACCATCGCACTTTTTCTGGCCGCGTTATCCGGCCGGCCCACCGCGCTTCTGGCGCAAAGAGAGCTGATCCTCAACACCACCGGCTATGGATTCGACCGAACGGCACCCAACGGGATCAATACCGAGCAATGGCAGTACATTCTGAAATTCGCGAACCTCAAATACAACGGGAAGGACGCGAGTCCGACGGCAATCAGGCTGCATATACAGTGGGAACATTACGAGCCAACCCTCGGTAATTACCAGCGCGCAAAGATGGCCCAGGCCGTCAAAGCCATTCTGGATATCAACCCGAACATGAAAGTGGCCCTTCACTTCTCCTATCTGCGGCCCGGGTACTGGAACGACAACTTTCTTTCTACCGTAGATGTTGCGCAACTCTCCAACGGCTCGCTCATGCGCGAGGCCATTTCCCATACGGTCCCGTCTGTCTTCTCCGAATATGCAACTGGCCGTTTCCTCGCATTTGTAGACGACGCACTCGCACAGGTGCAGGGTTATTCGTCCCGGATTTTATACGTCGCGATGGGCAACAACGGGTCGGAAGAGTTTTATATGCCTAACAAAGTCGTCAACTCGGTCAACTACGCAGGAATGTTCGAAGCCAAAGCATTACAGGCATGGCGTACCAAGTTCCTTCCAATAAGATTTCCGGGCCAAACCAATGCTACCTGGGGTCGAACCTCCTATCCTATCGCCACTGCGCCCCAGCCAACCGACGGAAATTACAATTCTGAAATGGGCCGTGACCTGCACCGGTTTGCAGGATGGGGTTTGTTGAAGCTTTTCAAAGGTTTTTACGAAACCGTCAAAAACCGTAATTCTTCCATTAAAGTATTGCATTTCATATCCGACTTTGGCTCGGTACAGGGTAACAACTGGCATTTGCACAGCAGCACCCTCTTGCTCGCGCTGGAACTTTCGGACGGGATTTACCATACCGACGGCAGTCATCAATGGGACCTGTGGAGAAAAATAATGGGGATCGACGTCATCAAAGGTACTTATCCCAATAAAATAGCAGGCCTGGAATTCGACCCGACCGACCTCGGCCAACCCAACGGCGGCTCGGGAATTAATGGCGGCATTCCGTACGAATGGTTTCCACGTGCATATAAGCATGGCGCGAACTATGTGCATATTGCCATGCATTTTAATGATATTGAAATGGCCCAGCTCGCACCCACGCTCGCACTGTGCCGAGAGCAATACCTCACATCCTCCTACCAGCCACCCGCACGTGCGGAGGCCGTTACTGTCAATATTTTCCCGAATGTATTTACAGGAACTTTCCTTTTCGACGCCTGGAATCAGATCGGCGGACAGAATTTCGGGCAGACGGATCTCCAACCTAAATCCATAAGGATGACGGATACGGGCTATTGGGAAAACGTTTGGGACAGCGGCAATTACCTACCGTGCTCCTATTCTGTGAATGTCAGCTCCTCACCAACCAAACCCGTAGTCGGAATGCCGGTAACGCTCAGCGTCAACTGCCAGGGCCCCGAATGCAATACAGCCAACTACCTGTGGAGCGGCGAGGGTGCCAACAACCGGACGGGCAACACCATTACAATCACAGCTCCTGACTCACCGGGCGACTACAATTACACCGCCAAATCGACCCGAAGCGGGTGTGTTGCCAAATCCGCGGCGAAAGTCGTTCCGGTCGGACGCGCATTGCCGGTGAAACTGATCAACTTTACCGCGATGAAGGAAGGCCAACAAGCACTGCTTGCCTGGTCTACATCCGAAGAAGTGAATAGCGAGAAATTCGATGTGGAGCGGAGTACCGATGGTAAGAAATGGACGCGCGTTGGCTCCCTGCCCGCGGGAGGGAACGTATTGAATGCCGTTACCCGTTACAATTTCACCGATGTTAGCCCCGTAGCCGGCGAAAATCTATACCGCCTGAAAATGGTCGACCGGGACCAGACTTTCTCATACAGCAAAATCGTAAACCTGAATTTCAAAACCGCCTCGGTTGCAAGTACCTATCCAAATCCGGCCAGCGACAGGGTAACGATCGCCGCAGATGACTGGGAGGATGTCAAAACGGTCAGGATTATCAATGTCGCAGGTCAGGTAGTTTATAGTTCCGACAAGCCGCGTCGTGAGATCGATATACGAGGCCTGACTTCGGGCTCTTACGTAATAGGCCTTGTGCACGAGAACGGTACGCAGGAAAATATCAAGTTCGTGAAGGAAGCCGGGAAATAGCATACGGACGGGACTTGCCCAAAGGCCATTTCTTGCTAACTTTCGAACGGAATCAGTTTTTAGAATTGTCAATGAGTCAATCTTCATCTTTGCATAAAATACATTTCATTTCGATCGGCGGCAGCGTCATGCACAATCTGGCCATCGAACTACATTTAAAAGGATTCGTTGTGACGGGATCGGATGATGAGATCTATGAGCCATCGTCCAGCCGCCTCGCACAATATGACCTGCTTCCACCTGTTACGGGATGGTTTCCGGAAAAAATCACTACAGATCTGGAAGCTGTGATTCTTGGCATGCATGCCAGGCAGGATAATCCCGAACTCGCAAAAGCAAGAGAGCTGGGGATTAAGGTATATTCGTATCCCGAGTACATTTTTGAACAAAGCCAGAACAAACAGCGTGTCGTGATCGCGGGTAGCCATGGAAAAACGACCATTACCTCCATGATACTCCATGTTTTGAAATACAATAAAAGAAATTTCAATTACCTGGTAGGCGCACAAATCGAAGGCTTCGATAATATGGTGAAGCTTTCCGAGAATGCTCCGCTGATCGTGATTGAAGGCGACGAGTACTTCACTTCACCGATCGACCCTACCCCGAAATTTATCCACTACCAGCCGCACATCGCATTGATCAGCGGTATTGCCTGGGATCATTTCAATGTGTTCCCGACCTGGGAGTCGTACGTGAAGCAATTCGAGTTGTTGGCGGATTCCCTGCCAAAGGCCGGTGCGATTATCTTTGACCAAACGGACGATATGCTCGACGTGATCGGCCAAAAGGAACGTCCCGACGTGGCCAGCACACCTTATACTGTACATCCGCATCGAATCGAGGATAACAAAACCATATTGATCACCGCCGAACAGGGCGAGGTTCCGGTACTTGTTTTCGGAAGTCACAATATGAAAAATATCAGCGGTGCGCGCGAAGTCTGCGAACGGCTGGGTGTGACCGACGAGCAATTCTACGATGCGATCCGCACATTCAAAGGAGCCTCAAAACGTCTGGAACTACTTGGAACGAATGAAACAGTGAATGTCTACCGTGATTTCGCCCACGCGCCTTCCAAAGTCGAAGCCACTACCAATGCCCTGAAAGAGCAATTCCCCAGCAGAACGCTGGTAGCCTGCGCGGAGCTTCACACTTTCAGTAGCCTTAATAAAGGATTTCTATCCCAATATCGCCGCAAACTGAAAGCCGCCGATGTGGCAATCGTGTATTTCAATCCGCTGACATTGGAACACAAACGATTAGAAAGCCTGTCGGAAGACGATATTAAAGCGGCATTCAAGCGCGATGATCTGAAAGTGTTTACCAATTCGGCCGAACTGGAAGCATTTTTAAAATCGCTGACCTGGAAAGACGCCAATCTGCTGCTGATGAGCTCCGGCACCTTCGGCGATATTGATCTGAAAAAACTGGCTGCGGATATTCTGGCATAACCTGCCGGACATCCTGCCTAAAAACACCTATCTGTTCATCCGATGCAATCCATAGTTGTATACTGCGGTTCAAATCCGGGAAAAAAAGCGCTATATGCCGAAGCCGCCTACGAACTGGGCGCAGCACTGGCAAAGCGGAATATCAAACTCATTTACGGCGGCGGCAATATGGGCCTGATGGGCCGCGTGGCCGATGGCGCGATGGACAATGCCGGGTTTGTTACGGGTATTATCCCGAATTTCCTGGCCAAGCTGGAAGTGGCGCACAAGACGTTGTCGGAACTGCATTTCGTTGACACGATGCACGAGCGTAAAGCCAAAATGGTATCGATGTCCGACGGCGTCATTGCGTTACCTGGCGGCTACGGTACTTTCGACGAGCTTTTCGAGATCCTGACCTGGGCACAGCTCCGCATATTTCACGGTACGGTCGGACTTTTGAACGTTAACGGATTTTACGATCTTTTGCTTCTGCAACTCGATAAAATGGTGGAAGAGGGCTTTCTGAGGCCCGATAATCGTGCACTTTTGGTAGTTGGAGAAGATCCTGCAACGCTCCTTGAAAAAATGGAAGCCTTCCGTTTGCAAAATGCGGAAAATAAGCCGCTGGACGGGTCGTTGTATGTAGATAAAAACTAGCCATCCTGTCAGAACAATGCGTGCTTTCTGCTTATTAGCCATCACGGTCGCCACTTCCATTTGTGCCCATGCACAGCTGGAAAATCTCGGAAAATCGGTCAACACCGAATACAATGAAATTAGTCCGATCATTTCTCCCGACGGTAAAACGATCTATTTTTCAAGGGTAAGCCATCCGCAGAACACGCACGGCCCCAAAGGCAGTCAGGATATCTGGTATTCAGAACTTAAAAGTGACAAATGGACGCCGGCAAGGCGGCTACCTTCGCCCCTCAACAAGGAAGATTATAACAGTCTTTATAGCATTACACCCGACGGCAACACCCTGTTAATCAAGGGATCATACAAAAACGGCACTTACGAGACGCGCGGGTTTTCAACCAGTAAAAAAACAGCACGGGGCTGGTCCGCTCCCAACAAGCTGGACATCCCTGGTTATACCAAACTCAGCAAAGGCCAATTCGACTGCGGTTATCTCTCCAACGACGGTAAAACGTTGGTCATGTCTTTCAGCGAAAAGAAAAACAGCAAAATCGACGATTTGTACGTGAGCTTCAAGCAAAAAGACGGTAGCTGGTCGAAACCCTTGAACCTCGGTGCTGAAATCAACACCGCCGATTTTACAGAAACCACCCCATTCCTCGCGCCTGACGGCGTGACGCTCTATTTTTCGAGCGACCGGAAAGGCGGCCAGGGCAGCAATGATATTTATTACAGCAAGCGGATCGACAAATCGTGGAAAAGATGGAGCAGGCCCGTTAACCTCGGCGCGGCCATCAATACCGACGGCTACGATGCTTACTACACCATTTCCGCGTTGGGTGATTTCGCTTATATGGTTTCCTTCAAAGACACAGAAGGCAAAGGCGATATTGTTCGCTATAACCTGCAACCCAAACCCTCTCCGGCCGATTCGGCAGCGGAGGCGCCCGTGGCGGTCGTGCCGCCTTCGGATCCCGTGGTGATGATCAGCGGAAAAGTAATCGATTCCAAAACTGGGAAGCCGGTGGAAGCGACGATCATTTACGAAGACCTTGCTACCGGCGAAGAAGTAGGTACCGCCACCACCAACCCTACCACCGGAGAATACAAACTCGTGCTTCCCTATGGCCAGAAATACAGCTGGCGGGCAGTTGCCCCCAATTTCATTGCTGAGGGAGAAAATATCGACCTTACCGACTCTACCAGCAATGGCAATAAGGGCTTCAAGGAAATCGCCAACAAATCGCTGAAACTCATCCCGATCGAAGAAGGGCAGATCGTGCGGCTCAACAATATTTTCTTCGCCACAGGAAAAGCTACGCTCCGCGACGAGTCGTTCGGTGAGCTGAACCGCATTGCCATGTCCATGGAAGAGAACAAAACGCTTTCCATCGAACTCGGCGGACATACTGATAACACCGGTAGCGCCGAATTCAACATCGATCTCTCACAGAAACGGGCCGACGCCGTTCGCGAATACCTGATTGGGAAAGGCATTGAACCCGATCGTATTGCCAGCAAAGGCTACGGCGAGACCAAGCCGGTAGCCAAAAATGACACACCGGAAGGCCAGCAGCAGAACCGCCGTGTGGAATTCAAGATATTGAAGAAATAGGCGTCACGGGTGCACTGCTTTTGCTGCGTTTCATCGCTTTCAATCCAAACAACACCCTAAGGAGGTCGCTCCTTCGGATCAGGAAGTGGTATATCCCCAGGCAAATCACGAATGTGGCTATGCAGAGGTATACGAACTTCACAAACCAGTGCACAGGCGCCTGAATGATCGGATAAGCCAGACAAATGATCACCGTCTGATGCAGGATGTAAAACGGGTACACCGCCTCGTTGGCATATTTCAGGAATGGATTCGTGAATTGCAGGTAGGTATACCCATATCCAAAGATCGAAAGCAGAATGCACCAGGCGTTCGTCGTTTTGATCGCATCGTACACCAACCACTGCATGGCATCCATATCCCTGTCGACTGTCCAGTAATAGGCATAAAGGGCGATCGTCAGCGTAATCCAGATGCCCAGCGTCAATTGCCGGTATTTTTGAAGCGTTTCCCAGAAGCGGATTTGTGTGCAAATCATAAAGCCGGTCACAAAGAGCGTAAAATCGTGAAAATGCTCGTTCCAATCGCGGACCAGATTGTGTGTAGTAGGAAAATGTTCTTCCAGCAAAACACTTCCCCCCACGTGCCAGATTACCGGCACGGCGATCAAAGCCCAGGGATTGGCAAAGAATGCGGCGACCCGTTGCGTAAAACCCGCGTGGCGACGTAGCAAAAGCAACAACGGCAAACCCAATAATGAATAGCAGAAGATATAAACCAGGTACCACAAATGGTGCCAGCTGAAACTTCCTTCGGGATAAGGTACGAATTGAAACACGGTTTTATAGAAGTCTCCATAGCTGTAAGTCTGCCCTTGTGTGAGCCGCTCGAAGAAGATCTGGGGAGGCACAACGATAAACATCCCGAAAACAAGTGGTATGAAAATCCGTACAAAACGCTCTTTCAGAAAAGCCCCTGGGCCACGGGTCCCGAGTGCGAAATACACTCCTGCGCCGGAAATCATGAATAGCAGCGACATCCGCCACTGGCTGCTGAATCGCATCGGCCATTCTACGGCATGCGTAATCACATTGTTTTTAATGTGCCAGCCCCAGTGATTAAAAAACATTCCTACGTGGAAGAAGATCAGGATTCCGAACGCGAGCACACGGAGCCAGTCGAGATCATATCGGCGGATATTGTTGGATAATGAATGAGGTTGGGCAGGCTTTGTTTCCATAACTAGTAAGTTTTGAGTGATGCCCAAAACTAGTGTCTGAAACCGGCCTAAAACGACCGTTCTGATCCGTTAGAAGTTCTTCCCGATAAGTCAGTACTTCTGATTCGCGTGCTGTTTACGGTATTCGGAGGGTGTGGAACCGGTTATCTTCCTGAAAGCCGTGTTGAATGCGGATTTCGAGTTGTACCCGACCATTTGCCCAATCTCTTCAATTTTAATGTGAGCATTCTCCTGATCGACAAGCAGCCGCTGCGCTTCCTGAATGCGGTATGCACCCACAAAGTCGAAAAAGCTTTGCTTCAACTCCTCATTGAGTATTTGTGACAAATGATGGGTCGATACGCCGAGTCGTTTGGAAAGTGCCGGCAAGGAAAACCCAGGATCAAGAAACGGCTTTTCCGCCAGCATTACCGCTTCCAGCTTGCCCAGCGTAGCAGATTGTATTTCTTCCGTCAATGACGATTTTTCATACTTCCGCGTGGTGCGTTCGGTCGGTTCATGAAAAAACAATGATTTTCTCAACACCGTGAAGCTGATAATGTAGATGATCAGGGAAATGAATGCGACGATAATATGGTCGCCGAGGTCGTGCCGAAATGAGGTCCGGACGATGAAAAAAACCAGTATCAGGAATGTCAACTGCAAAGACATGTCCCTGAACCAGGTCAGCGAACTCTTTTCACCCGTGAAGAACGAAGTCCCACGTGTCCGGAATGCCCTGGTCAGAAACCAGAAACCGGCAATACTGTAAATAACCATGCTGGCAAACGTGAGGTCATTAATGTGCCATTTTGGATAAAACATCCAATCGCTGCCGTACCGCACGGCCTCAATCCTCTCCAATTCGGGGTGGAAGGAGCCGATGTTCGAATTATACTTGAATGTCAGGTCTTGTGGGTATATGAGCAGGCACATGTACACGAGGTACACCAGCGAAGGCAAGAAATGGAGCCATGCACGTTTGGGCATTTTCTGGTTCACACCTGCCTGGGTGTAAAGGAAAGCAGTCGGGGCCAGGAGCAGGTTCAGCGGTTCGCTGAAATCTACCAGCCACAACACACGGAACATGTAATGGGTGTATCCCAACCATACATCGCTTATAATGACCGACATCGCAAGGATAAGTATTCCAAGGAACAGATTCGCACGGTTGCTACCCCTTGTGTGCGACAGGAACACATATGCGAGGATCGGCCCCTGCACACAACCCAGCAGAATGAATGATGAAAAAAGGTCGGTATGGATCGGCGGCGGAGCAGGGATCATGTTATTACATCTCGGATTCCAAATATACGAATTCGGAAATGCAATTAAGGGAAGGTAGCGTATCGGCCAGGCTGCTCAGTAAAGCACGATCAGGAAAATAAATACCACAAGCCAGAGCGCGCCCGTGAAATGCCAGTAACGGGTAAAAAGCTTAATACGAAGGCGGTTTGGAGGATTGACGCTGTACACGAACGAATCCACATAACTTCTGTTCTTGATTGCTTTTTTAAACAGATAGCTCAGATATAGCACGCCTCCGATCATATGCAGGAGGTGAAGCCCCGTCAACAGGTAAATAAATCCTTCGGAAGTGTTGACACCACTGAAAACGCCGGAATTGACCATTTCCATCCATCCCCCCGTTTGCAGCATGATAAACGTGAACCCTAGTAAGAGCGTTGCGCCAAGAAATACCCTATAATGCAGGAAACGTTCGTTTGTAAAGGCGAGGTTCGCTTCGTGAAGCGTAATACTGCTGAATAGGATAACCAGCGTGCTTAGCCAGAACATATCCGGCAATGCCACCAGGTGCGCCGTCTCTTTATGCGCTCGCAGAAGGAAAATGATGAAGATCGAAGTAAATAGCACTGAGCTGCTGGCAACCCCTAGCCAAAGCATAAAGCCAAGCGGCTCACGACGTTTGGTGAAAGGATTTTCGGTTTGCTTAGTTGTGTGCTTCGGACTCATCTCCCAATCATTGATATCTTCGAAAAGCGCAATTCAAAGTGAATATAACGACTATTTTGCACCTTAATACATAACGCGAAGGTTAAATTTATTTAAGAAAACCCTGCCAGAGACGAAAGTCAGGAAAATGCTCTTTTACATTTTGCTCCTGCCCGAAAATGCCGAACAGCGTGGATCCTGAACCGCTCATGGCTGCATACTCCGCGCCAAGGCTATATAACTTTTCCTTTATTTCCTCTAAAGAGGGGTATTTTTTAAAAAGGGTTGCTTCAAAATCGTTCTTAACACGGCCTTTCCATGTAGTGATCGGCTCCCGAAGTATATTACGTAAATTTTCAGTGCTTCGTTTCGCGACTACACCGGAATATGCTTCAACGGTTGAGATATGGATTCCCGGATTCACGAGCACGATCCATTTCCCGGAGATATGAATGTCGATTGCTTCAAATTGATCGCCTTTTTCGAAGCAATACACCGGTTTGTTACGGATAAAAAAGGCGCAATCACTGCCGATAAGTCTGGCGTATTTTTCTTGTTCTTCAACGGAAATCCCCAAATCGAACAGCTGATTCAGCGCTTTGACAGTAAAAGCTGCGTCTGCCGATCCTCCCCCAAGTCCTGCACCGATAGGCACCGTTTTCAACAAGTGTATTTTGGCCGCCGGCAGATCAAAATCGCGCCTGAGCATTTTGTACACCTTTGTGCAAAGGTTGTCATCTGCATTGCCCGGTATAGTAATACCGTCGGAGCGAAATGAAAACTTCTCTGCCAAAGTAATTTCCAACGCATCTGACCATCCTACGGGATAGAAACAGGATTCGATGTTATGAAATCCGTCTGGGCGCTTTTCGACGATATTTAAACCGATATTGATCTTGGCATTCGGAAATACTAGCATTGTACTTTCTATTGCGGCAGTAGTTTACTGTTCCCAGCGCCACTCCTGGCCGATAATCAGTTCTTCTTTTAATCCTTGCGATATCAGATAATCGCGGGTTTTCTGGTCCGACAACTTCTTTACAGCAATATTCTCCGCATTGGAGAGTGCATACAGGTACATGGAAGCAATGCGTACGGTATTTTCCAACTGATCTTTGTTCACGAGACTGAAATCATCGCAATCCGCATGGTAGCATTGCAAAACATTGGGATCCAAATGTCCCGACAAACCGGCAATGGGTACGCCTTCCAGCATGAATGGTTGGTGATCGCTGTGCAGGCCGGCCCTGTTTGTCGTCTCGTTCTTATAGTCGCTATCCACGGAACGAATAGCTTGTCCCACTGTCGCAAAGAAATCTACCATCTCGTCCCGTCCGAATGTGTTGGCGCCATTGGGATCGTTGGTCATATCGAGGTTCATCATGTAAGAAACCTTGTCGATCGTCCCAGACTTTTTAAGCTCGTTTACAAAATGCTTTGAGCCTAGCAAACCCTGCTCTTCGCCCATAAATAATACAAACTGAATGGTCCGCTCTGGTTTTACTTTCAATGCCTTGAATGCTCTGGCCACGTCAATTACCGCAAACGAACCGATGCCATTATCAATAGCGCCGGTAGCGAGGTCCCACGAGTCGAGATGACCGCCGATAATCACTTTCTCATCCGATTTCCCTTTGAGCGTGGCTATTACATTCCGCGCCTTGATAGGCTTTGAAATATTGTGCATATCAATATGTGCTTCCAGAGGGCCTTCCTCCTTAATCCATTTCCTGATCTCGTGGCCGCTTTCATTGGAAATACACACGGCGGGAATAGAGATAATAGCTCCGGTAACGGATGCGGTTCCGGTAAGTAAAATCTTACCCGGCGCGCCATTGACCATAATTACTCCCCGTGCTCCATATTTGATCGCCAAAGCCGTCTTTTCCGACCGGTGCAGGTTCTTTTTGCCCGTTACACCTACGAGGTTGATGTTCGCCATCGCAATCTTGCCCTTCACTTTATCTTTAAGAGCCAGAAAGTCTTCTTCCAATCCGTTGCCGACATCTACAATCTCGCCTTGCAGATTGGATTCCACAGGCGAATGTGCCAGGGATACCACGGGAACATCACGAAAATTGTCGCTGCTGCCAGGGGCGATCGAGAGCGTCACAGTGTCCCGCATCCATGCTTCCACTTCGAAAGGCTGATAAACCACATCGGTAAAACCATAGCTCTTTAAAAGTTTGAATGCATATTCCTCCGCTTTCTCTCCATTGACACTTCCGGTAAGCCGGTGCCCGATGGTCTTGGTTGCGTCCCCCAGTGTTGCGTAGGCTTTGCTATTTTCCCTGATTTCCCGGTCGAGGCGGGAGAACTGCTTTTCCCATTTTCGATCTACCGGGCGAAACTCCGAAAACAACAAAAACAGCCCACCAATGAGAACAACTTGTACAACTTTCTTCATAATTCCCGATAAAGGATGTCAGCAACTTGAAATTTTCCTCAAATATCGCATAGATATTT
>DATMSL010000360.1:0-4503 GCA_035565435.1 Dyadobacter sp.
ATCATTTACCTCTTTAAACTTTCCATTTCGATCCTCGTTAAGTGCCTGATTAAATTTCGCTTCCAAAGTTGAGGCGGCTCTCTCTGGCCTGAATCGATCTTGTTCGAAAGAATTTGACTTGATATCTAGGTAGAATTCCTCACTATCAGTTAGTTCGTGAGATATTGAGCTTAGTAAGCCGTCCCACGTGTATGAATTATTGAGATACCTTAGACTAATACCGGTTCCAATAAATAGCACTGGGTGGTTTCTGTAATTTGAAATGAACTCGCTAACATTCATATTTTTAAATAGAGGAAGATTGGTAATGTTAAGACACGAATATATGCAATGTTGTATAAGATCCGCCCAACCGGTCTTAATCATGTAGCAAAAAGTACTTTTATCACCGTAGGAAAATTCTTACGCCTCTCGTTTGCATCACACAGATTTTTTTTTACATCTTCGTCTTCCCAACAAATACGCGTAAAATGAAAAATATCAGAAGCATTGCCCTGTTATGGTGTGGATCAGGCGAAAGCCCCAAGGCGCTTACGCGAGCGCGGGACACCTAAGACAGGGCATTTTTACACTTTATCCCAAAAAATTCGCGTATTATGGAAACAAAACTAATTCCCGAATCCCCGGATTCGACCACGCTCGTCTATGCCGAGCATGTAAAAACGTTATTGAGCATGAACGCACCCACAGAATGGATCGAAGACCTCTGGACAATCTACACCGGCTTCATGATCGCACAGGGAGAGCTGGGCCATAACCCGAAGGCGAGCGACCTCTTTTGCACGTTCCGGGAGCTGGTCTTCTTCTTCCAAAAGCTAGAAGGACGAAAAGCGGCGTAAGACCAATGGATAATTAATAAGGCCTTGCAGTACATTCGTAGTTACTCACGTTCCCTATTTACTTCAAACAAAAAATGGAGACCACCCAGGTAGCCTCCATTCAAATGCATTAACAGCACAGCGTACTATTGCGCCCCGTCAATCCCCGATTTCGAAGTCTTTTTCTCCTCGGGAGCCTTGAACTTCGCATTGGAAATCTTCAAAACCACAGCATTAGGCCAGGTCCGGTTCGTGTAAAACCGCTGACCATTCACCGCGCTCACCGCCAGGCCCAGCGGCGTTGCTGCCGAGCGGATCGACGCGTCGAAATTGTTTACATATTCCACCAGTTCGCTGCCGTAGCCGAGTACTTCGACTTTGGTAGCAGCTGTGCCTTCGATCATCGGGAAGAGGAATTCCCGGCGCTGGCCGTATTTCCATTCGTCGTCACGCTTTTTGGTGACGAATGCGTAAATGGCCATGTGGTCGTTGGATTGCGTGAACCAGATCTCCTTGTCGCGGATTACCGGGAGTGGCTTGACCGCGTATATGGATTCTCCGTTCGCAAAGTTCCAGAGGGCAATTTCGCGCAGGAGGGCTTCCTGCTCGATCTGGATCTCGCCGTTCGGTTTCGGCCCGACGTTCAAAAGGAAGTTGCCGCCCTTGGCGCGGATCTCGATGAGCATGTTGATGATCTCGGTGCCCGTTTTGTGCGGGTCGTTGGTGGGCTTGTATTGCCAGTCGGTACCCATCGTGTAGCAGGCCTCCCACGGGCGCGGGGAGGCTTTGTCGGGAATGTTTTGCTCGGGCGTATTCATGGCGTCGCGCGTGATCACGAGCTCGGGTTGCAGGCTCCACGCGTACTCGCGCAAGCCGTCGCCGGGACCATCGAAGAACATAATGTCGATTTTACCGTAATTGGTGAGGAGTTCCCTGATCTGTGCCTTGTCGTATTCCATCAGTTTGGGGTTGTTCATCGGGAACTGGCGCTTATCCTGCAACCGGCCGAGCGGGATGCCGTTTTGATGGAAAAACAGGAAGTCTTCCGGCGAAAAATACAACCCGATCGCAATGCCCTGCTTGCGGAATGCTTCGATGATCTCCTTCGTCACATCCCGTTTGAAAGGCGTGTTCATCACATTGAAAGTCGTCGTTTTGGTATCGAACATGCAGAAGCCGGCGTGGTGCTTGGTCGTGAAAACGGCGTACTTCATCCCCGCAAGCCGCGCCATCGTGGCCCATTCGTCGGGATCGAACTTTTTGGGGTTGAAGAATGTCGGCAGCTCTTTCATATACCGGTTCACATAATCGTCGGAAGCCCCGGCGAGCGAGTGGCTGATCACCGTCCCGAGCGAAACGTCCACATTCCAGTGAATGAACATCCCAAATCCCAGGTCCTGAAACCATTTGACGCGGTCGGGTTTGTTGGCGGTTTGCTGGGCGCTAGCGGTGGTTAGCAAGCAGAGTAATAGGAGAGAGGTAAAGAGTCTGATGCGCATTAGAGAATCGTTGTTTTTAGAAAGATAGGGTTGTGGGCCACAGGATACTCTGTTTTGGAGGTGTTTTTTGAAAATAGTTGCCAAATCATTGGTGAGATGCGAAACCAAGGGAATTTTGTAATGAAATAGTGCTAATATTTGCATTATTGGGGTTAAGCCCATCAACACTTCGTCACTATGAATATTTTTAAACTTTCGCTTCTGATACTCCTGGTTAGTGCGGTCCGGGCATCCGGGCAGCAACATGAAATTTACCGGCTGACTTTCAGCGATCCAACTAACTTCGACATTATGAATAGTCTGTCGCACAAACAGCCGAAGACTATTTTAATTTCTAATATGACCGATAGCTGGGATTACACTGTTTTCTGGAACGACTTTGTGGGAGGCGAAACTCAGGATCAGATAGACCAGGAGACCAAGACAAGCCGGCATGAATCCTATGACCCGGAATACCTGTTTCGCGACCCGCAAATGTCGAAAGCCGTCAGTACAGCGGAACGCAAGTCACTTAGAAAAAGGACTCTCATACCAAGCGTGAGGAAAATTTCCTTAAAAGGGCTTAATTATCATACGATTACGTCAATCAAGAACGTAAAGGGCTTTTGTATCTCCACTACTGAGCCCATTTTTACTTCTGATGGTCGCTATGCGTTTTTGAAAGTTGCGATCTATTTCGGCGGGCATTACCAGATTGATGGTGCGTGGTATGGCGATTTTGGATCCGTTACATTAGTATACGAAAAGCAGCCGAATGGTAAATGGAAGAAGTATAAAAAGTTTGATCACCTGATTTTATAAATGAGCGCAGCACCTTGCTGTACTTGGAGTTGCACTAATTAGATAAGATATATTCAACAAAAAATAACAAAAAGATGGGCCGAAAAATTGCCATGGTTAAGCACCAGTATGACATGAAGACGCATGATCAGGCAAGTCGTGATTTGGAATACTGGTTAACAAAAACACCACAGGAGAGATTGGCCGCAGTCACTTTTCTGATAAAACAAAAGCTGAAACCTGGTCAAGGAATGGATAAAACAGTGTTCAGTACTAGAAAATTAAAATAATTGTCATGGCCAACCTTTGCTCATATTCCCTCGCTATCATGCCCCCGCCGTCCATTGCTGAGGACGTGCGCGCTTTCAAGTTAGACTACCGCAACGCCATCGGCAAAAGCTACGGCAGCGCCAACGCCGACGGCCACATTTCCCTCGATGGCTTCGATGCCGCCGAGGCGGATTACCCTTTGATTCTGGAAGAGTACACAAGGTTAGTTACGCCTTTAACGCCTTTCCAACTCAATTTCTCCGGTTTCGCCGACTTCGACCGGGCCAATTTCTCTGCATTCTATATCAAGCCCACCGAAGAATCGTCCAACGCCATCCGCGAGCGCACCCAGGCGATTATGAAGGCTTTTGATAAGAAGTTTAAAAAGCAATACATGCAGAAATGGGCTGACGAGTCGAAGAACCCGCACATGTCCATCGGGCGCAGGCTCACGCGCGAGTGGATTGCGTTGGCTTACTCGATCTTTACGGACTATGAAGCCGGCTTTCTTTGTGATTCGTTTGCGATCCGGAAGTATAATGAGAAACGCCGGCAGTATGAGGTGATCGATACGATTCCGTTGCAGGGGCAGAGTGGGGGTGGGGTGCAGATCAGTCTATTTTAGCTGCATAAAGCAGAGGCCGGAACCTCTGCTTTATGTACTGAAGCGTGAAACGCTTATTTGTTTATTACCACCCGGCCCGAGAACACATTGCCGTCTTTCTGCACGACTTGTAAAAGGTATATACCGGCATTTAAATGCCCGGTTTTGATCGCCGCAGCCGGTTTTGATGTTTCGAAAACTTGCTGCCCAGCCTGGTTTAGCAACTTTACAGAAACCGCATTCGCCAAAACTTTCTCATCCAGCAGCAATTGCTCTCCCACGGGATTAGGGTAGAAAGACGTCAGTCGCCGATCATCAAAAAATAGCCGTCTGATACCGCTATATGCGAATGTTCCGTCAGTATCCACCATTTTAAGCCGGTACAGGTTTTCGCCCGGGAGTGGAGAAATCTGCTGCCTGGTAAGTGGTTTTAACGCGGCCCTCATTGGCCGCTTCAATGGATTCAATAACTGTCCAGTTCCCACCGGTACCGCTGCGTTGGATTTCGAAATAGCTGGAATTTGTTTCCTCC
>DATMSL010000361.1:0-2592 GCA_035565435.1 Dyadobacter sp.
GGTCGAAAGACCTGCCTTTTTTATTTATATTTAGCCATCGAAAATTCGTATAACCAATGGGACCTAACTGGAAAAGCGCTGTGCTGGGCCTAACGCTCAGTCTTGCAGCCATTAATGCCGACGTTCTTGCACAAAAATTACCTTCTGGCCCTCAGGTCCTCACATTTTTCTCCGATGCCGACGATACCGAGCAGCCCTACGGCCTTTATCTTCCACAAAATTTCGACGAAAACAAAAAGTACCCGCTCGTGATCATGCTGCACGGCGCAGGCTCCAATCATCGACTTGCATTGCGCCGCGTTTTCGGTAAAAGCAATGCAGAAGGTGAAACCGACGTGGAAGCGACCCGCTACTTCCCGAAATGGGATAATGTCGATTACATAGTGGCGTCGCCGTACGCACGCGGAACGGCCGGTTACCAGGGCGTCCCCGAGCAGGATGTGTACGATGTACTGGCAGATGTGAAAAAGCGCTTTAAAATAGACGAAGACCGTACTTACCTGACCGGCCTCTCCATGGGCGGCGGAGGTACGTTATGGATTGGTTTAACGCGCCCGGACATATGGGCGGCCATTGCGCCCGTGTGCCCCGCGCCACCCGCAGGTACGTTCGACCTCGCGCCTAATGCGACCAACTTCCCGGTGCATTTCTTCCACGGCGATGCTGACCCGGTGGTACCCGTGGCCGGCACGCAGAAATGGGTGGCTACTTTACAGGACCTGGGCGCCGAAGTGAGTTATAAGGAGTTCGTAGACGTGAAGCACGACAGCTGGGTGAATGCATATGACAGCGAATACATTTTCCAATGGTTCGACGATTACAAACGCAACCCGCACCCCGATCATGTTCGATTTGTGAGTGAGCAGTACAAATACGATAAGGCATTTTGGGTACAGTTAAATCGGTTTGCTTACGGTAAGCTGGCTGAAATCGATGCGAAGTTTACGAAGGAGAATGCATTGGACATCAAAACGCAGAACCTCGAAAAGTTTACATTAAACCTGAAAGACCATCCTAAATTCAAACCCGGCGCTGCATTGGCATTGAAAATCGATGGCTCGAATGTGAATGCAAAGACGGATAGCCTGGTAACCTTGTTCCGCGAGTCGGCAGGTGGTAAATGGGCTGTGGAAGGCGCGACGATTATGTCCATTTACACAGGCAAGAAAAAGGGTGCCGAAGGCCCGATTTACGCCGCATTTGCGTCGCGCCATGTGTATGTGTACGGGACGGCGGATAATCCTTCTCCTGAAGAATTGAAAAAGCGCGTTGACATTGCTACGCAGGCGGCCAGCTGGTCGCAATACCGGGGTGAGTTTTTGGGGCGCGTGATGTTTTTCCCGCGTGTGCTGGCTGACAAGGAGGTACGGCCCAGCGACATTGAAAGCTCAAATCTCATATTGTTTGGCACAAAAGAAACCAATGCGTTGATCGCAAAGCATGCCGATATGCTTCCCGTGCATTTGAAGAAGGGAAACACAACGAATGGACTGTTTTATGTTCTGCCGATGGACGGGCATTATGTGGCTGTCAGCTCAGGCTTGCCATGGTGGGTGGGCATCAAGGACGAGGGTTTCCCGTTTGTATCAGTTATTCACCGCAAGCTTCCGGAATTCAAAGACATTATTTTCTTCAAAGATTCAGCTGCCAATCTGCTGATCGATAATCACTTCACGCAAGAATGGAAACTGGACGAAGATACCAAGCGCAAGCTTTCGGCGTCTGGCGCCGTTGATATTACCCCGTAGTTTATTTTTTACTTTTTTTGATCATTAACCCAATGGATTACAACGAAAAGATTTCCCGGAAATCGTTCCTCAAAGCTGGCGCATTCCTGCTGGCTACTCCGATGCTCTCCAAGCTGGATGTGAAAGCCCCTTCGCCAATCGGTTTGCAATTGTACACGCTGCGTAATGAAATATCGAAAGACCTCCTGGGCACGCTGAAAAAGGTGTCGGCGATCGGTTATAAGGAAGTAGAGCTCTACGGCTACTCAGATGGCAAATTCTTTGGCAAAACGCCCAAGGAATTCAAGAAGATCCTCGGCGACCTGGGCCTGAACCCTGTAAGCGGCCATTATGGCGCCGGTGTGGAGAATAAAACCGCCAAAGGTACATTGAGTAACAGCTGGCAAAAAGCAGTTGACGACGCAGCAGAATTGGGCCAGAAATATGTAAACTGCGCTTACCTGACCGAATCGGAGCGCAAGACGATCGATCAGTACAAGAGCTACGTCGATTTGTTCAATAAATCAGGTGAAGTGGCCAAGAAAGCAGGCCTTCAATTTGGTTACCACAACCATGATTTCGAATTCAAGAAAATCGGCGGCGAGCTGCCTTACGATTACATTGCCGGCAAAACAGATCCGAAACTCGTGAAGCTGGAACTGGATTTGTACTGGATCGTGAAAGCTGGCCTTGATCCTATTGCATTGTTTAAGAAATACCCGGGCCGTTTCCCATTGTGGCACGTGAAGGATATGGACAAAAAAGACGGTTCATTTGCCGAGGTAGGAACCGGTTCAATTGACTTCGCGAAGATATTCGCTAACCGCAAACTCGCGGGCCTCACGCATTTCTTCGTGGAGCAGGA
>DATMSL010000362.1:0-2613 GCA_035565435.1 Dyadobacter sp.
ATGTCAAAAAACAAAAACACCCTGCTAGGTGCCGCATTCCTGATGGCCACCTCCGCGGTAGGCCCCGGCTTCCTGACCCAAACGACCGTCTTCACCGAAAAGCTGGCGACCAGCTTCGGTTTTATCATCCTGTTGTCGATATTGATCGACCTCGCCGTCCAGTTTAATATCTGGCAGATCATTACCGTCTCCGGCAAACGCGCCCAGGACCTCGCCAACGACCTTTTACCGGGCCTGGGTTACCTTCTTGCATTCCTCATCGTTGCGGGAGGCATGGCTTTCAACATTGGCAACGTAGCCGGCGCGGGACTCGGCATCGAAGCCATGACAGGCGTAAGCGTACAAACCGGCGCCATCCTAAGCGCAGCCATTGCCGTCGGCATTTTCTTGTTCAAAGAAGCCGGCAAGGCAATGGACAGTTTTGCCAAGCTGCTTGGTTTCGTCATGATCGCCCTCATTTTGTACGTCGCATTCACCTCACATCCGCCACTGGGCAGCGCCATCCAACACACCTTTTTTCCCGAAAAATTCGACCCCGTCGCCACTCTCACGCTCGTAGGCGGCACCGTGGGCGGCTACATCTCCTTCGCAGGCGCGCACCGCCTGCTCGACTCGGGCCTCCGTGGCGAAAACGCGCTGAAAGAGGTTAACCGCGGTGCGTCTACCGGCATCCTCATCACGGCTATGATTCGCTATTTGCTATTCCTGGCCACCCTCGGCATCATCCTCACCGGCGCAAGCATTAATCCGGATAATCCCGCCGCCTCGGTTTTCGAAAATGCCGCCGGGACTTTCGGCAGGCAACTATTCGGGCTTATGATCTGGGCGGCTGCCATTACTTCGGTGGTTGGCGCCGCTTATACCTCCATTTCGTTTCTTCGGTCATTTCATCCTTTCATCGAGCGATACAGGTCGTATGTGACCATTGCCTTTATCCTCATTTCTACCATCATTTTTCTGCTCGTCGGCCGGCCGGTGAAAGTACTCGTGTTTGTGGGCACATTAAATGGCTTTGTACTCCCCATTGCCCTCGCCATTTTACTCGTAGCCAGCCGGAAACAGCGATTAATGGGAAAATATAAACATCCGTTATTGCTTCAAGCGGCGGGCTGGGTCGTCGTCCTTGTCCTCCTTGCAATGGGTTTCAACGTATTTTAAATGCTGATCATGAAAAAAGTACTGCTCATTACCCTTTCAATACTTACCACAGTTCTTGCCCACGCCCAAAAACCGAGAGAACTGACCATCAAAATAGACATTAAAAACAAGGCCCAGCGAATCGACAACTTCGGTGCCGCCGGAGCCTGGTTCACCGAAGGTATTGCCAAAAACTGGCCCGCACAAAACCGCGAGCAAATGGCCGAATGGCTATTCAGCAAGGAATTCGACCTCAATGGCAACCCCAAGGGCATCGGACTTTCGGCCTGGCGCTTCAACATTGGCGGCGGCACTACCGAGCAGGGCGACAGCAGCGGTATCACCGATTTCCGCAAGCGCGTGGAATGCTTTCTGCGCCCCGACGGGACTTATGACTGGACGAAGCAGGCCGGTTACGTTTGGTTTACCAAAAAGGCAAAAGAATACGGTGTTGAGAACCTGATCGCGTTTTCCAACACCCCGCCGGTGCAGTTTACGAAGAACGGCCGGGGTTATAAAACAACGAAAGATTACATTTCAAATCTCAAACCGGAGCATTACGGCGACTATGCCCGCTTCCTGGCGACGGTTTTAAAGCATTTTGATGAGGATGGTTTGCATTTCAAATACATCAGTCCGGTCAACGAACCGCAATGGGACTGGTACCACTCTCCGGGTCAGGGCGCCAAGCAGGAAGGCAGCCCCTGGCGCAACGACGAGATCGCTCACATAACCAAAGCCCTCGACAGCGCATTGACCGCCACCAGCTCTACGTCTCAAATCCTGATCACCGAAGCCGCACAGCTCGATTTTCTCTACGGAAAAACCGGTAACGCTACCCAACAAACGCAAGCCTTCTTCGACCCAAAGAGCAAGCTGGCATTAACCAACCTGAAACACCTGCCGCGCCTGATCGGCGGCCACAGCTACTTCACCGACAAAGGCGATAGCACCCGCATCGCGATCCGTCGCCACGTAGCTGACACCACCGCCAAGTATGGCGTCACCTTCTGGCAAACCGAGTACTCCATGCTGGCAGACGGCTACCGCGAAGGCAAAACCGGCCGCATCCCCGCCATGGACTGCGCCCTGTTCCTTTCCAAAGTCATTCACGACGACCTCGTATACGGCAACGCCGCGGCCTGGCAGCTCTGGAACAGTTGGGAACCCGGCAACCCCGATTTCGACACCCGCTATTACCTCATCGCCCTCGCGCCCTCGTCACGCGAGCACGTGGACGGCACCATTACCGCCACCAAGAACTTATGGGCATTGGGCCATTACAGCCGCTTCGTCCGCCCGGGAATGCACCGATTGAATATCCAACGCAGCGATAACCTTAGCAAGGAGCAAATTGCGCAGGATCTGATGGTTTCGGCTTATGCGAATGAGAAGAAAATTGTACTGGTGGCGATTAATTACGGGAATGAAGAGCGGGTTTTACGGCCGGAGGTTGGTGGGTTTAAGGTAAAAAAT
>DATMSL010000363.1:0-4183 GCA_035565435.1 Dyadobacter sp.
AAATCTACTTGCCCATTTCGACTTAATTCTTTTGAAGAACATCTGGTAAACGTCCTTATCGAACAAGCGGGAATCGCTGCGTGCCCGGTCGATAAAGTAAATTCCGGCTGAAAGCAGGATCGTATTTGCCATCCAAGCGCCTATCGGGACTGCTACCAGCCCCTCTTTCACCCATTTATCGCCTTGGTTGGTCAATACATACAGCAGGATAAAGAAAAGTATTGAAACCAGTACCGGCACCCCGAACCCTCCCTTCTTGATAATGGCCCCGAGCGGCGCGCCAATCAGAAACATGATCAGACAGGAAAGCGCCTGGGTATATTTGTGATGCCTCTCCAACTCATACTTGCTCGCATCCTTCAATTTTACTTGCAGATAATCCTGCTGCGACTTGATATAGCTCAGCATGCTGTTCGATGCCGCCTTGGTATTCATCAGGATATCCTTCTTCAGACTGTCGGAGACCGGTTTGGCCAGCAGCGAGTCGATCCATTTACCTGCCTTGACCGTTTTATCAGTCCCCTCGCGGTAATTGTACGAATAATATTGCTGACTGCCCGCAACAAGGTTCTTCTTGGTTTCCTGGTAAGAGGTACGCAGCGAATCCGCGGTGGCTGTCAGATCGCTGATATTCTTCATAAACTCATGGTATTTGAACTGCCCCTCATCCGTTCGCTTCATACCAAACGACGCAAGACTTTCCGTAAGACGGTAATGCCGGAACGACTGGCGGTTGAAATTGGAATAAGGTGTTTGCGCTCCCGCAGGCGTAGAAATATACACAGGCCGCGAACTGCCGGATCCGTATTCGTCGGTATACCGTGTACCGTTGTACAATTCAATTACCAGGTAACGGTTCTCATTAATGGCATACATCCTTCCCGAGTCAGCCAGGATAATCTCCGTATTCCCCAGCTCATACGACCGGCTATTGTGCTTGTAAATCACCATACCGATCATCTTGCCGTTTTCGTGCTTCTCGTCGACTTTAATACTGTAACCCGGCAAATCATTGTAAAAAATACCCTCTTTGATCTTTAATGTGGCCTTGGTTGTCTTAATATCGTACAGCAGACTGTACCCTTTCAGGTTAGCCCAGGGGGAAACACGGTCATTGAAAAAGAAGGAGAAAACGCTGATCCCGATCGCCACGATAAACATCGGCAACATCGCCCGCACAACAGAGATACCAGCGCTTTTAATGGCCGTTAGCTCGAAGAACTCGCCCAGATTTCCGAATGCCATCAGTGAGGAAAGCAGCATTGCGAGCGGCAATGCGGTAGGCACGGTAATGAGGCTGAAAAAGAAGAATAGCTGTGCATAGTCCATGACGTTCAGGTCCTTGGACACGAAGTCATCTATATAAAAGATCATGATCCGCATCAGAAAGACGAACACCACGACCGACATTGTAATCACAAAAGGTCCCCAAAAGGACGTTAAAATAAGCTTGTCCAGCTTTTTCATCAACTACCTACTATTTCTCTTAAATTATCAATGAATCCCTCCCACAATGAAGTCAGCTCGTCACGGTCCTTGTTGGCCGAGTAGTCGATTATCCGCAAAAAGGTTGTCTGGGTTAACTCGCTTACTTCTAATTTTAGTTCCAGATGGTTATTGTCCAGATTATCTTCGCTGGTATCCTCAAAATCGAAACGCACCGCTTTATTAATCCTCAGCCCCGTCTGCCTGGCGACGTGACTTTCGCCGTCCCACTGAAAATCGAAACGGTGGTCTGGCAGCACAGTAACCTTCTCGGCAAACCATTGTTGGAGGCCCGAGGGCGTGGAAATATATGGAAAGAGAACTTTTGGGGAGGAGCGCAATTCAAATTCTGTAACAAATTTATATTTTTCCATATGTGCTGAAATTAAAGGAGCCGCCTCGTTAGCGATCGCCTTATGTGCTGATTTAAAAGTTGTAATATAACATAAATCGACAATAAAAGTGTGCAAATTTAAATTTGTTATTCTAAAAATATGCGAAATTTACGTTAAAAATGGGCAAATGGGTTGCATCGTAATATTCTTTAACATACTTTTGCACCACAATTACGACGGCGGGGTAGCTCAGATGGTTAGAGCGTAGGATTCATAACCCTAAGGTCGGCAGTTCGATCCTGCTCCCCGCTACATTGTGAAAGACATCCCTCCCGGATGTCTTTTTTATTTCCGCACATTTTGCGCATGCTCCGAGAATTAAAATCGGCGCGTTTGGGTTTACAGTAATTGGTAACACCACCGAATCACCTCAGAACTGTATGAAATTATTGATCCAATACCTAAGCAGGTACAAGGGACTCATTTTCCTGGCCCTGCTGATGGCCGCCATCAACCAGACTTTCTCCCTGCTAAACCCTTACATTCTCGGTAACTACCTCATCGACCCGTACGCCAACAAAGCGGTAGAGTTTCGCGTCAAAGGGCTTGACAATGAGTTCTTCAAGGGGGTGCTGATGGGCTTGCTCATGATCATCGGCGTCGCGATGGTATCGCGCATTGCCAAGGCATTTCAGGATTACCTGGTGAATGTCGTCATCCAGAAATTTGGCGCCGCGCTCTATACGGATGGTCTGCGGCATGCATTGAGACTTCCTTTTCAGGATTTCGAGGACCAACGCTCCGGTGAAACGCTCTCAGTCCTCCTGAAAGTCCGTGCCGATTGCGAGAAGTTCATTCTGAACTTCGTTAACGTACTCTTTTTCACGTCGGTAGGTATTGTTTTCGTAGTGGTCGTCGCATTCAGGCTCAGCCCCTGGCTTCCGCTGATCTACCTCGTCGGCTCGGTGATTCTCGCATTTCTGACGAGCGTTTTAAGCCGGAAGATCAAAACAATCCAGAAGAATATCGTGAAGGAAACGACTGCATTGGCCGGTTCCACAACCGAATCTCTCCGCAATATAGAACTGGTGAAAAGCCTCGGATTGACCCAGCAGGAAATCGGACGATTGAACACAACTACTTATAAAATCCTGAAACTGGAACTGAAAAAGGTGAAAAGTATCCGTTCGGTAAGTTTCATTCAGGGAACGTTCGTCAATTTTCTACAACAATGCGTGATGTTCGCGCTGCTGTTTTTCGTGTTTCGGGACAAGATTACCGTGGGACAGATGATGATGATGCAGTTTTACTCCTTCTTCATTTTCGGTCCTTTGCAGGAATTGGGCAATGTAATCCTGTCCTATCGCGAAGCGGAGGCGTCGTTGAACAACCTGCAGACATTGCTGGCCCGTCCGGTGGAGCACAAACCTGCTAACCCGGAGACGATTACCGACATTAAAGACTTGCAGTTCGATCACGTGAAATTCCAGCATCAGTCGGCCAAGCGCCCCGCTTTGGAAGATATTTCGTTTGGTGTGAAACGAGGCGAAACCATTGCATTCGTGGGGCCGTCGGGTTCTGGCAAAACTACTTTGGTGAAGCTGCTCGTGGGCTTGTACCAGCCTATTGAAGGCCATGTACTTTATAATGGTGTGAATGGAAAAGAGATTGATTTTGACGAAATCAGACACAAAATTGGTTTTGTAACGCAGGATACGCAGCTTTTCTCGGGAACAATTAAAGAAAACCTGCTTTTCGTAAACCCAGAAGCGACTGATGAAATGATCAACGATGTGCTCATGAAAGCCGCTTGCTATAACCTGCTCGCCCGTGCAGAGAATGGCATCGACACAGTGATCGGCGAAGGCGGCTTGAAATTATCAGGCGGCGAACGCCAGCGCCTGTCGATCGCCCGCGCGCTCCTGCGCAACCCGCACCTGATCATTTTCGACGAAGCCACCTCGGCGCTCGACTCACTAACGGAAGAAGAGATATCTAACACCATCCGCAACATCACCGATCAGCGCCAGCATATCACCGTTATGATCGCCCACCGCCTCTCGACGATCATGTACGCCGACCGCATTTACGTGCTCGAAAAAGGCAGTATCGTCGAAACCGGCAGCCACCATGCATTGCTGGAAGAGAAAGGCCTCTATTACGCGATGTGGCGCCAGCAAATCGGCGAACGCAAGGACGAATCGGTACTTTCGGCGTGAAGGATTAACGAATTTTGAATGATCGAATGAAATTAGTCAGAAGGTCATTCGTAGTCAGGAATTGTTTGAAGAAGTAATTAAAACAATACCTGACTACATCTGACAAAACATGACTATGTATTTCAATCATTCAAATTAACTAAG
>DATMSL010000364.1:0-28772 GCA_035565435.1 Dyadobacter sp.
TGTTTTGTGCGAAATAGCAACTTTTATAGCCATAATAGGAGTATTACAATAAAATTAGATAATTTGGCAATCATGGGCGTATCAAATTCTAAACAAACGCATTACGCTTATTTTTCAAAATATAAGGCGGGAGTAAATCAGCAAAGCAGAATATTATTTTTTCAAAAATTTCTCGGTCCTGCTTAAATCATTCGAATCATCCGCAAAGCTAAGGCGTGTGATAAAGAACATGCCGCTTTGCGGTTTGATTCATCATTAATTAATCTGCAAGCTTGCACAGGACTGATAATTCCTCAAAAGTTACGACATTCGTCAAAATCCTTACGATACCATTAGTTTAGTCCAAAATGAAAATTGCTATCATCGGCTGCGGCAACATGGGTATGGCCTTCGCCCGCGCCTTTCTGAAATTTGACCTCGTCAAAAACCAGGATTTTTTACTGGTTGAAAAAAGCGCCGACCGTATGGACAGCCTCACGAGCTTCCAACCGGGCGTAATCACGGGCATTATCGGCCCGCAAATCGGTGAATACGACCTGATCATCCTCTCAGTGAAGCCGCAAGACTTCCTTTCAGTAGCGGGAGCGCTCAAAGAAGTCATCAAACCCAGCCAGGTAGTACTGTCGATTATGGCCGGTGTCACGATCGAAGGCATTCAGAATGCATTGGACCACAAAGCGGTCATCCGCGCGATGCCTAACACGCCTGCAATGCTTGGAATGGGCATTACTGCCTATTCAGCATCACCTGAAGTGGATATTCACCAATTACGCAAAATAGAAAACCTCATCAATGCGACCGGCCGGTCGGTATTCCTAGAAGATGAGGAACAACTGAACGCGGTGACGGCATTGAGCGGCAGCGGGCCGGCTTACTTCTTCTATGTCGTGAAAGCGATGATCGAGGCGGGCAAGCAGATGGGCTTCGAAGAAAACGTGGCCGCATTGTTGGTGAAACAAACCATGTTAGGCTCCTACCATCTGATCAACACTGCTGATAAATCGCTCGACGACCTGATCAAGGCGGTAGCCTCCAAAGGCGGTACCACCGAGGCTGCATTGCGCCAGTTTGAAGCCGGAGAACTCGATAAAACGCTTGAAAAAGGCATTTTTGCCGCGCAAGTACGTTCAGCGGAACTATCGAAAGGATAAAATTGTCAGCCTGACCGCAGCGGCGGCCGCTGTAGTCAGGCTGACAACCGAATTACATTAATCATCAAACTTCAAAAAATATGGGAACGTCAGCCAGCAAACTCGCCACCCTCGATATTGTTCTGAACGGATTAATGCGCCGCTACAAAGAGCGCGTCCCTGACGTGGGCATTATACTCGACGCGATGGGGACGGATGGGGTCGTTAAAAGCGCTGACGATATCGAAAACGATCATATCGCATTTCGCACAATGGGCATACCTCCGCTGGGTGTACAATCGTTTGAGAAAATTTTCCTGCATTACGGCTACGAAAAACGCGACCATTACTTTTTCGAAGGCAAAAAGCTCGATGCATGGTGGTACGCCCCGCCCCGGGAAACCGATCCGCGCATTTTCGTGAGCGAGCTTCGCGTTGGCGATCTTTCGGAGGAAAGCCAGCGCATCATCCGTAGCTACACCGACGAAGTGCTCACGGATCCCGCCGATTCCCTCGACCTCGACGATGGCGAAGCCGTGGACGCATTCCTGCACCAGCCGCTCTGGCACACGCCGACGGTTTCGGACTACCAGTCGTTGCTCAAAGAAAGTGAATACGCCGCATGGGTCATTTACAACCGCTATTATCTCAACCATTTCACGATCAGCGTCCATAACCTCCCGGAAGGCTACAACACCGTCGCGCAGTTCAACGAATTTCTCGAAAAGCACGGCATTAAGCTGAATACTTCGGGCGGTAAGATCAAAGTAAGCCCTGACGGAGGGTTATTGCAAAGCGCTACTGTGGCCGAAATGCTGGATGCCGAGTTTGCTAACGGCGAAAAACTGCGCATTTCAGGCTCTTATGTGGAGTTTGCGGAGAGGAAGGTGCTGCCGGAATTTGCCAACCTGCCTGTGAACGAGATCACGCGGAAGCATCGCCGGGATGGCTTTGAAGCGGGTAACGCGGATAAGATTTTTGAGAGTACTTATACTACGCAGACGGGGCGTTAGGCCGGAGTTGAGTGTTGAAAAAGGACGTCCGGGCAGAAATCGAGCGGCGCGGGAATCGTCCGGCCATCGTAGTCGACCATTTCTGCTAATCCATCCCAGTAAATCGTCCTGCCGTCTGTTTGTGCCTTCTTGAAAGTATTCATTTCGAGAATTTTTTTGAAAATACTTCCTTCTTTTTCCGCGTATTCTTGCAGAAAACTGCCGAAATCGACCGATCTGACAATCCCGTCAGTCCACAGCGCCTTGATAACAAACGGCTCGATCGACAATATTTCTTTAACTCTCGGATTCATTATTGCAGTGGCCTGATCTTTCGCAGCCTTCCATTATCCTTTTGGGACTCTTCGTAGTTCAAAAACAATTCATCCCTATAAAGTTCCACCCACGCCTGAATCAACCTAACCTGTTTACGAGGTAAATCTCCGACAATTACATTGCCCGTCTCGATCGAAAATTGTGCTTCCTGGCCTCCATATTCTGCGTGGAAATGCGGCGGCAGGTGATCTTTGAAATACATGTAAATAATGATTCCGAAAAAGCGCGAGATTTCAGGCATGTCATATCCATTTTAGTGTGTGAAAACTTAATGCTATTTACTCATTAACAAGCAAATGCACAACCCTCAGCGCATTCCCTTCACTCTTCTCATTTTTCTCTCCCGAAATCGTCAAATGCAGCTTGTGCTTTCCGCTTGAAAGCTCGTCGGCCAACATTAAATACCACGGCAAATGCAGCTGATTGCTCCAAGGCGTGTAGGTATCGAGCATTTGTGGTTTTTTGCCGTCGATGGTGTAGGTAATCTTCCCGGCGTCCGGCCCGGAAATGATGGCAATGCCCACACCCCGGCCTTTAAACTCAAAATCCAGCGAAGAACCAGCGGTTTCGCTCACCAGCATCGGTACGTTTACAAACCCAGGTCTGGTAGAGAACTTCACTTTCGGTTTCCAATCCAGATCGAGCGTGAAGCCTTTGAGATTTTTGGCCTCTTCCAACTTATGGTAACTCCCCTTTTCGTAGCTGAAACGGCCCATTGCAGCAGGAAGCTTTATGGGCCCCGTAGCAGGAGATTCCATTTTCAGCATTTCCTTGATAGTTTGGGCATAAATTTCCTGCCCATACGGCGACGGATGCAAATCTTTGAAATCATACTTCCAGGTGAATTCGCCGGCCTTAATGCGGTCGTACACTTCCCTGGCCAGGTTAATGTAAACAGCGCCGTAATGTTTCGCCACGCGCTCGTGCACACCCACCTCCACAGGCTCCTTGCCGGCGTCGTAGTCGTCGTTCTTTTTCGGCTCGGCGAAGGCCATCATCACCACATTCGCATTGGGATTAGCGGCATACATTTGCCTTAAAATACCATCCAACGCCCTGACTTGCGCCTTTTCACTGAAACCATTTCCCCGGTCGTTTACCGCCGCTTCCACGAAAAGCAGATCGGGTGTTCCTTTGGCGAGCACGTCGCGGCTGAAACGCATCGAATGCGGCGTGCTGCCGAGCGATGGGATACCGGCGGCGATGAATGTGAATTCGGTGCCGGGGAAATGCTCCTGCAAATACTGGGAGGTTTTGTCGCGCCAGCCGGGGTTGTGAGTAATAGAACCGCCGAGGAATGCGACAGTGCCTTTCTTCATAGTCCTGAACTTCTCAAATGCATTGCCGAGGCCTTTGTTCAGTGTAATGTACGGTGTGTGCAGTAGCGGTTTTTGAACGGGGACACTGTTCTCTTCAATAAAATTGGCGAAGAATTCCGGATGTTCGATCGGGAAATGGTGGCCTTCAAGCGTCTGCTCGCCGCGCGTCATCGGGTACACGCTCACGGGCCCGCCTAATGCAAGGTAATTTTTTATTAACAGATCTGTGTTCTCAGCTACGGGTACTAGCTCATCCTTCAAGCCTACCACATGCACGATTGGCACTTTGTAAGAAGCTAAGCCGCCCAGGTCGTTCAATGGGATGTCTGTAAAACTCGCTGCCTGCTCTTCGGTCAGGTTGAAAATTTGCTTCCACGCTTCCCAGTCTTTGGGCGAGCCTTTGCCCTTTCCTTTGCCGCCCGGCCAGCTTCTGGGATCGGCAACGGGTGCTTCGGCGTAAATGCAGCTTACTTTATCGGGATTCCTTTTCGCCCAGCCGTAGACGTACAATCCACCGCGGCTCACACCCTCCAAAGCCACTTTCGGGGCGAAATGCTTTTCCTTTACGAGGTAATCGTAAAAAGCGTCCCACACCCGCATCGCCTTCGGATGAGCAAACATATCATTGGTATTGATATACGCCACATGAAACCCGCGCGAGAGCAGGATACTGTCCATATCGGTGTGCCATGTGGGGAAATGTGCCCGCCATACCCACGGGTTGCCGTCGATCGACTTTTCAGGTTTCACATACCACGCATTACGGTCCTGAAATGTGAATTCCACTTTTTCAAAACCTTTCCACTGGGTCGCTTTTTCGGGGATTTGGGCTGAAATATAAGTTGCCGACAATGCTAAAACGGCCAGCAGGTTCCATGCGAAGCTTTTCGTGTTCATAGCCTTCAAAAGCACGCATGCGGCCCATTTTACCGGGAGGCACATCTGCTTTGGTATGATATTTTAAATATTTATCCTGAAAACAATCTTGAAAAAGACTTATGGATAAGATCGAAAAGTTTAAGACCATGGAGAAAATCCTGCGTGAGATCGAGGATTTGAAAAACAGCGAAACTGCCGTGATCAAGAAGATTGGTCAGATTGAAACAGAAAATATGAACGTCAACGTCCAGAACCTCGACAAGTCATTGAACGAGATTTACGACGGTGTCTATAAAAATCTCCAGAATGTGGAAAACCTTCAAAACTCATTCACCGAAACGGTAGCCGATTTCAAGGATAAAAACAAAATTACCGATGAGATGCTAATGGAAATAAGAGAATAAATTACCCCTATATCATCAGACTAAAAACCAAAAGAAGCCCGGGTCGCATGACCGCGGGCTTCTTGTTGATGGGAGAAAAGGAGGAAAGGGAGGAAGGAGGAAAGGGAAAAGACAGACTAAAAAACCCCTTTCCTCCCTTTTCTCCCTACTAACGTAGCTTCAACGTAGCGAGCGTCAAAATCGCCAGAATAATGCCGACGATCCAGAAGCGCGTTACGATTTTCGCTTCGTGAATGCCTTTTTTCTGGTAGTGATGGTGCAGCGGCGACATCAGGAATATCCTTCGCCCTTCGCCGTATTTCTTTTTGGTATATTTAAAATAACTGACCTGTAATATCACCGAGGCATTCTCGATAATGAAGATCCCGCACATGACCGGGATCAGCCACTCTTTACGGATCGCGAGTGCTACTACGGCGATCACCCCACCGAGCATCAAACTGCCCGTATCGCCCATAAATACCTGTGCAGGGTACGCATTGTACCATAAAAACCCGACACAGGCCCCTATGAACGCGGCGCAGAATATTACCAGCTCTCCCGAATTGGGGATATACATGATGTTGAGGTATTGCGAGAATTTCGTGTTACCCGACAAATAGGCCAGCACGCCGAGCGTCAACGCGATAATGCCTGACACACCCGCCGCAAGGCCGTCAATCCCGTCGGTAATGTTGGCGCCATTGGAGATCGCGGTGATGATGAAAATCGCGATAATGGTGTAGATAACCCAGGTATATTCTTCGGGCAGCCAGCCGAAAAGCAGCGCCTTGTAGTCAAATTCGTTGTTCTTAATGAATGGGATGGTCGTTACCGTAGGGTGGATAATGTCGCGGTAGCGCTGTACTTCGCCCAGGCTGGAACTCAGTACCGGCTGGTCATAAACCCGTATTTTGACATTATCATTAAATGAAAGTGTGATACCGACGATCAGCCCCAAGCCTACCTGGCCGACGATCTTGAAACGTCCCGCCAATCCGTCCTTATTATTCCTGAATTTTTTCAGATAATCATCCAAAAACCCGATTCCTCCTGTCCAGACAGCCGTAATGAGCAACAGAACAATGTAGACATTGCTTAACTTCGCAAACAGCAAAACGGGGACCAGCAGCGACGCCAGGATAATGAAACCACCCATGGTAGGAGTTCCTGCCTTCTCCATCTGGCCTGCCAGCCCAAGGTCACGGATCGACTCGCCCATTTGCTTTCTCCGCAGCAGATTTATGATCGACTTTCCGTAGGCAGCAGCGATAAACAGCGACAAAACCGTCGCCCCTAACGCCCTGAACGAGATATACTGGAATACCCCGGCCCCGGGAATGTTGAATTGTTTGTCTAAATAATCGAAGAGATAATAGAGCATGAAAAAGCGTGTTGGGATGACGGCTGCAAAATTGGTTTTTTTAATAGACTACGCCAAAAGCATAGTGATTTTTAATTGCCCGCCCGTTTTGCGAACACTTCCATCAGCACTTCCTTGTCATCGAAATGGTGTTTAACGCCTTTCACGTCCTGGTAATTCTCGTGCCCTTTGCCGGCGATCAGGATAATGTCGCCCGGCGCCGCTTCGAGGCCGGCTTTGAGAATGGCCTCGTGGCGGTCTTCGATCACCGTCGTTTTTTTGTAATCCAATGGCGGCACGCCTTTGCGCATCTGGTCGAGGATGTCCATCGGATCTTCAAAACGCGGGTTATCCGACGTCAGGATTACACGGTTGCTATACCGGCAGGCTATTTCCGCCATTTTAGGGCGCTTTTCGGCATCGCGGTTACCACCGCAACCTACCACCGTCACGACCTGCTCATTTCCCTGCCGCAGATGCGTGATCGTTTCGAGCACGTTTTCGAGCGCGTCGGGCGTGTGTGCGTAATCCACAATGCCCACAATATGGTCCGCAGAATGGAATTGCTCAAATCGTCCCGGGGGGCTTTTCAGGTTAGAAAGTTCTGTCAAAACGGCCTCCTCTTTCTCACCTAAAAGCACTGCTGCACCATATACTGCCAGCAGATTATACGCATTAAATCGGCCGATCACGCGGAACCACACTTCCTGGTTGTTAATCTCCATATGCATCCCCGCAAGCGTATCCGAGATGATCTTGCCTTTGAACGTCGCAAGCGTTTGTAGCGAATAGGTTTCGATACGCGCTTTGGTGTTCTGTACCATCACATTCCCCCGGCGGTCGTCGATGTTTATTAATGCAAAAGCAGATTTGGGCAGCGCGTCGAAAAAGCCTTTTTTGGCTTTGATATAGTTATCGAACGTCTTGTGAAAATCGAGGTGATCGTGGGTAATGTTGGTAAAAATACCCCCAGTAAAATGCAGACCGGTAATGCGGTGCTGTGCTACCGAATGCGAGCTTACTTCCATAAACACGTGGCTGCAATTACGGGCGGCCATTTGCTCCAGCAACGCATTCAATGCAACGGCGTCCGGCGTGGTGTGGGTGGAAGGGATAACCTCGTCTTCGATCTGGTTCTGAACCGTCGACAACAATCCGCAGCGATAGCCCAATGCCCGGAAAAGCTGGAAGAGGAACGTCGCCACGGAAGTTTTTCCGTTGGTACCGGTTACTCCAATGAGCTTTACTTTTTTGGAAGGATACCCATAGAATGCAGCTGCAACCAGTCCCATAGCCGCGGCGGAATCCTCCACCTGAATGTAGGTGACATCTTCCCTTACGCTTTCGGGCAGTTCTTCACATAAAATGGCGGCCGCCCCAAGCTCAGTGGCGGTGTGGATAAACTGATGCCCATCCATCTGTGTGCCACGCAACGCTACAAAAAGGCTTCCCGGCAGTACTTTTCTGGAATCCAGGATAATATTCTTGACCTTGACATCGGCATAGCCATGGATAGTGGCCCCTTTTACCTCGCCGAGCAGACCGCTCAGCACTTGTTCGTTTTCCATGAAGGATTATTGTAATGTAAGCAGGATTGTCTTGCTTCCTGATTTATTGCTGCCCGGCGGCAGCGATTGCTCTACCACCTTGCCCGAGCCTTTGAATGTCACCCTGAAACCCTTGTTTTCCATCAAATACAAAGCATCCCGCATCGACATGCCTTGGAGGTTCGGTACGTCGCGCAAATCGATTTCGCGCGGGTTCCATTTGGTTTTACCTTTTTTGTAGAGCGATGCTGCCGCGTATTCGCTTTCCTCGGGCGCCGGCGTCATGTTCAATGTTTTGCTGATCACGTTCAGGTCGTTGGTAGAGCCCGTCCATTTCACATCTTCGGATTTTTCCGGAATGGAATCCTTCACCGGCTTCTGGATGGCCACGTCATAAGCGTAAATGCGGTCGGCCACTTCTTTGAAAACAGGTGCGGCTACGCTTCCGGCGTAACGGGTGTAATCGGCGCCGGTGCTTTTCGGATTGTCGATGATCACAATGCAGCTGTATTTCGGCTTATCCGCCGGGAAATAACCCGCAAAAGAAGTGTAATTTTTACCCTCGGTATAAACCCCGTTGATCAGCTTCCGCGCCGTACCGGTTTTCCCGGCAATCTGGTACAAATCACTTTTAATATGTTTGGCCAAACCCGCATTCACCACGCCTTCGAGCATTTTCTTCACTTTCCGGATCGTTTCAGGCGAGCAAATCGGCTTTTCTTCCACATAAGGCGGGATTTTATCTTCTATTTCCTCTGCATTACGGATTTCGCGCACGATCATCGGCCGCACCCAGTAACCATTATTTGCCACGGCATTGTAGAATGCCAGCGTTTGCAAAGGTGTCATCTGCATTTCATAGCCGTGCGCCATGAAGTACATCGAGTAACTGCTCCATTGTTTCGATTTGCGATCGCGGATCAATGGGGGCTTTTCGCCTTTCATGTGAATGCCTGTCGGCTGGGTGAGGTGAAATTGCTTGAGATAGCTCAGGTATTTGTCGGGCTTGTTCGCAAAATACCGCTGCATAAGCTGCACAATACCAATGTTCGACGATTTCTCCAAAACCTGCGAGGCAGTAATAGTACCAAAGCCCCCGCGGTGTGCGTCGCGGATAATATGATTCCGGAACTTCATTGCACCGTCGCCGGTATTCACCGTCACCTGGTCGGGATCCATATGGGTTTCTTCCAGCAAGGCCATCATGGTCGCCAGCTTGAACGTCGAGCCGGGATCGTTGCTTCCCGCTAATGCATAATTAAAAACTTCCTCATACTTGCCCGGCCCACGCTTAGTGAGGTTCGCCATGGCCTTGATTTCGCCCGTAGCTACTTCCATGATGATCACCGAACCGAAATCCGCATCCATTTCAAGCAGCTTCCGGCGCAGTGCGATCTCGGTACGCTCCTGGTAATTCATATCGAGCGTGGTGTAAATATCCCTTCCGGCGGCAGGTTGCACGTTCAATGCATCTCCTACGGGAATTTTCAGGCCGCCTTCGACTTTTTCTACCCAGCCGATACCCGGCCTTCCTTCGAGCTGCTTGTCAAAACTCGCTTCCAGGCCAATGTAGCCGCGCCCGCTTTTCGGATCAATGCCGCCAATGGTACGGTCGGCCATCGGACTGAATGGCTTGTAGCGCTTGTAGATCGTCTCGAACTTGCCGCCGCCGCCTTTGCGGTCCTTGGCAAAAAACGGCCACTTTTTGAGTCGCTCGCGTTCTAAATGCGTGATTTCCTTGCTTTTCAAGCGCAGATATCGCTTGCTTTTGCTCACGCGATAGCGCATGATTTTACTTTTGTAGCCTTCGGCCGTGTTTTCCTTGAAGTTTTTGGCGAGTAGAGAAGCCAGCTCGTCAATGTGGTTGTAGAAATAGGCCGAATCGGCGACTTTGGTGTCAAAACCTACATAATAATACGGCAACGAGGTTGCTAGCAAGCTGTTATCGCTCGCATAAATGTTCCCGCGCATGGCCGGGATCGTGTCCAGTTTCAGGTCGTTCTTCTCCGAATACTCCGCCCAGGTTTTTCCCTTGAAAGTATCGTAATACTGTACCCGTATCAGCTTCACAAAAACCATAATCGCCAATACGAACAGCATCCAACCGACCAGGCGGGCTCGGTTGATCAGCGCTTTTTTATTGTTCTGACCGCTTTCGACTTCGTTTTTCATGAGGCGTTGAGAAAAAACGGCTTATTCTTCGTCTTCTTTTAAAATGATTTTCTTGGGTGGCGTGAGGTTCTCGACCAACCCCTCGGCTTGTACTTTCTCCACCACCACGGACTGCTTCCCGGCCCGCTCATATTCCGCGTGAATGGAGGTATATTCCGCTTTCAGGTCGTCGACTTCCTTTTTCAGCTTAATACTTTTCCGCACATAATCCTCCGACTGGAACCCGATCCGCTCGTAAGCGACGAGCAAAATGATCACCCAGCCGAAATAGTAAAAGTATTTCACCGGCAAACGCTCTTCCTGACCCGGCAGCTTCTCGCCAAAGACCTTGTCGAGCGGCAAAAATTTGTTCAGCCAGTTGAATAGCGAATATTCCCGCTTCCGTTTGGGCGGCTTTGGCGGCACCGGCTTCGGGCGTTTTCTATTTTCAGCCATGTGTAACGTTACGTTAAGTATTTGAGCGACTAGGTTTTGTCAGGAGATTGTCATTTGTGGTCAGATGTAGTCATGTATTGCGAAGCCTTGTCATTTATTGTAAAAAATTCTCTCTCAAATGTCATTAACTATTCTCTGGCAACACCTGACTATCAATGACCATACTTGACTGCAAATGACAATACCTGACTACCAATGACTACACTTGACAATACCCGACTACTCTTGACCACACCTGACAACATCACACTCCGGCACCATCAAGCCTTCGCGGCAACGCGCAACTTCGCACTTCTGGCGCGCGGGTTTACCGCTACCTCTTCCGCAGTCGCTTCGATGGGCTTGCGAGTGACGCTTTTCAGCGGTTTGAGCTCGTTTCCATAAAAGTCCTTTTCGACTTCTCCGTAAAACTTCCCTTTCTGAATGTAATTTTTCACCAGCCTGTCTTCCAGCGAATGGTACGACATCACCACCAGCCTGCCGTCGGGCGCGAGTACCTCGGGTACCTGCGTAAGGAATTCTTCCAACACCGCCAGTTCATCATTCACCTCGATACGCAATGCCTGGAACACCTGGGCGAAATACTTGTTCTCGCGATGTTTGGGCGCGTAGCGCATGAGAATGCTTTTCAGGTCATTAACGGTTTCGATGGGCGTATTGTATCTCGCAGCGATAATCGCCTCGGCGGCGGTGCGGGCATTGGTCACTTCTCCGTACATACCCAGAATGCGTTGCAATTCCCCTGCCGAGCGCGTTTTGAGCACTTCGCGGGCCGTTTTCTCGGTATTAGGATTCATGCGCATGTCCAGGTCGGCGTCAAAACGGGTAGAAAACCCCCGCTCGGGCGTGTTGATCTGGTGCGACGAAACGCCCAGATCGGCCAGGATGCCATTCACCTGCGGCGCTTTGTTGAGTTTCAGATACCGTTTGAGGTGCCTGAAATTGGCCGGGATGAAGGTAAAACGTTCGTCGTCCTTAAATTCCAGCGCATTGGCCACGGCGTCCGGATCCTGATCGAAAACCAGCAACCGGCCGGTCGTCAATTTTTCCAGAATGGCCCTGGAATGCCCGCCGCCACCGAAAGTAACGTCGACATAAATGCCATCGGGCTGTATTTGAAGGCCTTCCAGACATTCGGACAACATGACGGGAACGTGGTAGGTACTAGGCGAATCCATTTGTTAAAAGCAATGTACTGAGGAACTATTTCCGGCAATCCGGCAGTTACAAACTTAGCAATTTTCAAGCGTAGGAATCACGCCCGCGCGGGGAATTAATTTTAGCACCACTAATGTCTTTAAACACCATATAATTGAATATGAGACTCCTGTTATCGTTTGGAATACTTTCATTTTTTGTCTTCATCAACAGTTTCCAGGCATTCTCCGATACTCCCGTAAAATCGGGCATCTGGCGGGCTACGCTCACCCGCGACCAGCAGAAGCTGCCCCTGATACTCGATATTTCCCAAAATCCCGACGGGAAAACGCTCACCGTGCACATCATCAACGGAACGGAAAAGCTCAAAATGGACAGCAGCTATTTCCAGAACGACTCGCTCGTGATCCCAATGATGATGTTCGACGCCAAAATCATCGCCAAATCGACTGGTGACGAGCTGAAAGGCACTTACTACCGCTACGCCAACGGCGCGGTGGCCGGCTTATTGCCTTTTAAGGCCGAGCAAGGTGAAAATTATAAGTTTTTCAAAAAAGGCGAAGCCAAAAGTACCCGTAATGTGAGCGGAAAATGGGCTACTACCTTTAAAAACCCGGCTACCGGTGATGAAAGCATTGCGGTAGGGAATTTCACCCAGCAAGGTACCGACGTAACCGGCTCGTTCCTCACCCCAACGGGCGATTACCGCTTCCTGACCGGCTCAGTCAATGGCGACAGCCTCTATTTATCCACATTCGACGGCTCGTTTGCCATGCTTTTCAAAGCAGGCTTTCAACCGGACGGCACTTTGAAAGGCAACCAGTGGTCGGGCGTAAAAGCATTTAAAACCTGGACCGCGAAGCCCGACGCGAATGCCAAGCTGCCGGATGCGACTAAAATGACGTTCCTCAAACCGGGCTTTGAAAGCGTGGATTTTGAGTTAAAGGATACCAAAGGCAAAACCTGGACACTGAAAGATCCGCGTTTCGCAGGCAAGCCGGTGATCATCCAGATCATGGGCTCCTGGTGCCCCAACTGTATGGACGAAACCAATTACCTCGCGCCGTGGTACAAAAAGAACAAAAAACGTGGTGTTGAGATCATCGGTTTGTCCTTCGAGCGCAACGACAAGCCCGAGATCGCCAATCCTAAAATTGACAAGATGGTAAACCGCTTCGGTATCGACTACCCGGTCGTACTCGCGGGCACCAGCTCCGACGCTTCCACAGCGAAAGCATTGCCGATGCTGAACAAGGTTATGTCTTACCCGACCACCATATTCATCGACAAGCATGGCAAAGTCCGCGAAATCCATACCGGCTTCAACGGCCCGGGCACCGGACATTATTACGACGAGTTCGTGACCGATTTCAATACCTTAATGGATAAGCTGATCAGCGAGAAGTAATCAGCAAAAGCATAGCAACACACCGTCGCATTACGAGGCGGTGTGTTTTTTATTGACCACAAATTAGTATGCTTGCATAATAGTAAGCACATTGCTTACATTTGTGATAAGGGCATTACCTGATACCAATAGCTTTTTGAAACGATGCGCAAGGAAAAAACAATCGATTTCCAGATCAAATGGGCCTGGCATTCCATATCGCGGATGTACAATGCCTATGCCGCCCGTTTTGACACGACCATGGCCGTCGGGTATGTGCTCCTGAATATCGACATCGAACAAGGCACTCCGGCCACCAAAATAGCACCGTTGCTCGGTATGGAGCCACGCAGCCTGGTGCGGATGTTGAAAAACCTCGAAGAAAAGGGCCTCATCCGCCGCGAGGTGAGTAAGGACGACAAGCGTTTCGTCCGCATTGTGCTCACCGAACTCGGCAAAGAGAAACGTGAACTCGCACGCGAGGGCGTGATCTCCTTCAACACGATGATCCGCGATAAAATACCGCTGGACAAGCTGGTCGTGTTTTTTGACGTCATTAAAGATATAAACCGATTGGTGGAAGAAGAAAATCAGAAGCTCAAAGCCGGCGAGGTCGCCGAAGATCTGGAATAACCATCAATCCCATCCTGAAAACCAACCTGAGTAAAAATGAATCGTTCCATTCGTAAAGTAGCTGTTCTTGGTTCAGGCATTATGGGCTCGCGCATTGCGTGCCATTTTGCCAATATAGGCGTTGAAGTGCTTTTGCTGGACATCGTTCCGAAAGACCTTACCGACGCCGAAAAGGCGAAAGGCATCACGGCCGACCATCCCGCATTCCGCAACCGGATCGTGAATGATTCGTTCCAGGCGACGCTCAAAGCGACGCCGGCGTCGTTGTACAGCCCGGCATTCGCGTCGCGGATCAAGCTCGGCAATTTCGATGATAACCTGGCCGATATTAAAAATTACGATTGGGTGATCGAAGTGGTAGTCGAGCGATTGGACATTAAAAGAAGCCTTTACGAAAAAGTGGACGCGCTCCGCAAGCCGGGTACGCTCGTTACTTCCAATACATCCGGGATTCCCATTCACCTGATGGCCGAAGGCCGCAGCGAGGATTTCCGTAAGCATTTCGCCGGAACGCACTTCTTCAACCCGCCGCGCTACCTCCGCCTGTTGGAAATCATCCCAACGGCCGATACCGACCAGGGTGTGGTGGACTTTCTGATGCATTACGGCGAGTTGTTTTTGGGCAAAACCACGGTCCTTTGTAAAGACACGCCTGGTTTTATCGCTAACAGATTAGGTATTTATGCATTGATCCAAACCATCCGCGTAGCCGAAGAAATGGGACTGAGCGTGGATGAAGTGGATAAACTGACCGGCCCCGTTGCCGGACGTCCGAAATCGGGTACTTACCGGCTTTCGGATGTGGTAGGGCTCGATACGACGGTGCATGTGGCCAATAACCTTTATGCTTCCGGCGAGGGTAAGGATGAATCGCGCGATGCATTTGTGCTGCCGGAAATCATGCAAAAGCTGTTTGATAACAAATGGCTCGGTGATAAAACGGGCCAGGGTTTCTATAAAAAGATCAAAGACGAGAAAGGCAAGTCGGTGATCCTGGCGCTCGATTTCAAAACCTTGGAATACGTGCCGTCGGGCAAGGTAAAATTCGAAACGCTGGAAGGTACCAAGAATATCAGCGACGTATACAAACGTTTCGGTGCGCTGGTAGCGGGTAAAGACAAGGCAGGCGAATTTTACAGAAAGACATTTGCGGATGTGTTTAAATACGCCACATTCCGCATTCCTGAAATTTCGGATGAAATATTCCGCATCGACCAGGCCATTACTGCCGGTTTCGGCTGGCAATATGGTCTTTTCGAAACATGGGACGCCATTGGTGTGAAAAACATGCTGGCGATCATGGAATCGCTGGATCTGAAACCGGCTGCGTGGGTATACGAAATGCTCGCAGCAGGCAACGAATCGTTCTATAAGGTCGAGAATGGCAAGAGGCTATATTATGATATTCCTTCCAAATCGTACAAACGCATTCCGGGCCAGGACAGCTTCATTCTGCTCAGCAATCTTTCCAACAACATAGTGTGGAAAAATGCTGGCGCTAACCTCTACGACATAGGCGACGGCATCCTGAACCTTGAATTCAAATCCAAAATGAATACCATGGGCTCGGAGGTAATCGAGGGTATTCAGAAAGGCATTAGTCTGGCGGAAAAGGATTTTCGCGGACTGGTGATTGGTAATGAAGCGGTAGAAGCATTTTCTGCGGGGGCTAACCTGGCGATGCTGTTTATGTACGCAGTGGAGCAGGAGTTTGACGAGATCAATCTGGTCATTTCGCAATTCCAGCAAACGATGATGCGCGCCCGGTACTCGTCGGTACCGGTAGTAGTAGCTCCTCACACGCTTGCACTCGGGGGCGGTTGCGAGCTCACATTACACGCCGACAAGGTGGTCGCGCATGCGGAAACCTATATTGGTTTGGTTGAATTTGGGGTCGGATTGATCCCTGCCGGCGGCGGTACCAAAGAAATGGCGCTGCGCTGCTCGGATATGTACCAGGCCGGCGACCCGGAGTTGAACATTCTGCAAAATGCATTCATGAACATCGCGCAGGCGAAGGTGTCCACATCCGCGTACGAGGCGAAAGCGATGAATTACTTGCAAGACAAGGACCAGATCGTGCTCAACCGCTCCCGGTTGATCGCCGAAGCGAAGCAGGCGGCGATTGATTTGGCTGAAAATGGTTATACGCAGCCCAAACCACGCCACGATATTAAAGTGCAGGGAAAAACGGGCATTGCATTGTTCCTGGCAGGCATTACCCAAATGCGGCTGGCCAATTACATCACCGACCACGACGCTAAAATCGCGGGTAAACTGGCCTATGTGATCAATGGCGGCGATTTGAGCTACCCGCAGCTGGTTTCTGAACAATACCTGATCGACCTTGAACGGGAAGCCTTCCTTTCGTTGTGCGGCGAGAAAAAGACACTGGAAAGAATGCAAGGGCTTCTCAACGGCGGAAAACCACCCAGAAACTGATCGGGAATTATTGTTTCACCAAATTATGTTTCATCTTTACGGTTGCTGACCCAAAAGTACATTTGATCAACAATGATTTCGAAAAAAGCTAAATACGCGCTCAAGGCCCTCAAAGTTCTGGCGGAACAATATGGAAAAGGACCGGTGTTGATCTCTTACATTGCTGAAAAAGAGAAGATTCCGAAAAAATTCCTGGAAGCCATCCTGCTCGATTTGCGGAACAACGGTGTACTGCAAAGCCAAAAGGGAAAAGGCGGAGGTTATCTGCTTCGCGTACCTCCCGGGGAAGTCAATTTCTCGAAGGTGTTGCGGATCATCGACGGCCCCATCGCTCCCGCGCTCTGCGTTTCCATGTTCTTCTATGGCAAATGCGATGACTGCAAGGACGAAGAAACGTGCAGCTTGCGCACCGTTCTTGAAAGATGGAGAGATGCCAACCTGGCTGTTTTGGACAAAACAACGCTGAATGACCTGTTGCAGGCTGAAAACGCCGCGCCAACAGACATTCTATCGTAAGGCCGCCGGCTGGTGCGGGGTCGCCCGCCGGTCGTTGCGGATGTAAAGCCGCACATCGTCATATTCGCCCAGCAAAGTGTAGTGATTACGGATATATTGATTTAACTCAGGGTAACTTTCGATGCCCTGAGTTTTTTTATTCTGCACCCAATGGCTGTTTTTGCCCACAGCGTCGACGACAAATGCAGGCTTCGTTCTTTCCAGATCCGACATATAGCGCTTGCGATAGGTATCGCGCATCGGGTGCTCGAAAATCGACCGTTCCGAATGGTTTTCGGCAGTTCCCTGCGCGAGTTGCGCTTCCACGTAATAAGAGCAATTCCAACCCCAAACCACCATATAGTCGCCTTCCTTCTTCCGTTTCAGGATCTCTGTTACTACCGGGCTTTGCTGCAACGTCGTTTTGCCCACCGAATCGAACGCATTCAACCGGCGCTCCTTCACAAAATGCAGCGCGTCATAGCCGCCAAACCACAGCACGATGATCGCGGGGAATGCAAGCGCCCAGCCTTCAACAACCGAAAAGCCGTAAGCAGCCAGCAATGTCCAGGGAATAATGCAGAAATTGAGGTAATGGATAAAATCGTTGCCCGATTTGGTAGCGGAGTAAATGCTCGCCAAAACAAGGAACAAAATGGTGAACGGCACATAAAAATCCATTTTGCCTGGCACGTAAAGCCGCACGATCCTGACCAGCCCAATCACGATCGGAACGAGCAATGCAAGACTGAAAAACTGGAAATCCGTCGATAACGAAACGATCTCATAGAACTGGGCAGGGATTTCCGCGAATGTGCTTCCACCCGCATAAATCGCATTTCCCAGTACATAAAAATCAATGAGGTCGTCGAAAACACCGAATGCCAAAGTAAATACAAGGAAAAAGATCGGCACGGTAAGCCCACCTAAAATCAATGCCCCCGCTGGTTTGAAATCACCATATCTTTGAAAACGGTTGAACAATACCCAGAATGCCGACAGGACGATCACAGCCACAATTGGCACGGCCTGCAATTTCCCGAAAGGGACCGCTCCCGCCGCCAAACCCAGCAGATAAAGCCCGCCCGGCGAAGGTGCGGTCTTCGGATCGAGCCGTGAAAGTTGGTATACGCAAAATGCCAGTAACAGTACCGGAAGTTGCTCACTCGAATAATGCACGAAATCGATTTCCTGCGTAAAAGCGACGAAAAGCAGCGGTACAACGGAAACGCCGCGCGCTACGGTCGCGCCAAACCAGTTTTTCAATGCCGAAAACAGCAAAAGCCATGCTCCTGCAACGCAAAGCAACCCCATAAACCGGGCAGCGCTATAATCGATCTGAAAACCCAGCAGCTTGGGGAGTACGAGCAGATAGTTATCCAGCGGGCCGATAGTCGTGCCGTCGACCGACCGCCAATATACAGGATCCTGCAAAAGGGTAATCGCGTGGCTGAGCATCTGGCTCTCGTCCTGGTTGAGCTCGCGGTTAAAAACGATCACCGGCAACCGCATGATCACAAGCAACAAAACGCCCAATGACAGGTATGTCCGTGTGGATAGTGACTTGTTTTGTGACGCAAAAATGACAACGCCTGCCAATAAATAGCCCAGGAACCAATAAACAGGAGGAGAATTGTCGAAGCTCAACATACGATTAGCTAAAAGACTCTACTTTCTCGACAAAATCGCGGTAGTGAACGGCGGGGATAAAATGCTGCTGCGACCGGTACTGCAACACCATGAATACCAGAAACAGCGAAATAAGGAAGGATTGCAGCATGAGGATCATGAGCGTACTACCCAATGTCGATGCCCAACCGGGCGTAGCGTTCCCGATCAGTTTCAGGAAAAGAATGAAGAATATAAAGCCAATGGCGACGGCCGACATGAAAATCGAGAAGATCAGAATGCGCACCGCGGTGGTATCAACCATGACCGAAATGGCACTCAGCCCGTGCAGTACCAGCGACACGAAATTCATTTTACTCTCGCCGGCCAGCCTTTTGGCGCGGTTGGTGAGCACCGAGTCGTAAGGAATGCGCGATTTAATCACACCGCCCGGATAATTGTTCCAGATTTCGGAAACACGCACGAGGTTCTGTAAACGGCTTTGTGGCACCAGGCTGAAATTGCCGAAAGTGATCACCTTGCCTGTCAGCAGTTTGAAAACATATTTATAAATCACATAGAAAAAGCGGAACAGAAAGCCCTCAGTACGCTTGTTACGCTCCGCAAAAATGATCTTGTCGGGTTCCTCTACCGACCTCGCTGCCAGCTTGTTAATATCGCCAGGCGCATCCTCCCCGTCCGCGTCCATCACGATCACCTTATCTGCCTTCATATTTTCGGCCGCATACGACAACCCGATCGCAATTGCTTTCTGGTGACCAAGGTTACGGTATAGCCGCAGCACTTTCAGCTCCTTTCCACCGAAAGTCGCAAATGGCGCTGTCCTCGCGCGTGAAGAGCAATCGTCGACGATGAGCAGCGTAGTATTTTGAAGAATCGGGGTATTTAAATCCGCATTAATCTTTTGAATCAGCAGATTAAGTGCCTCCCAGTCATTGAATTGGGGGATAATAATGACGTAATTTTCTGGCATGGGAGAGAGTTACGAAAGCCTCCGGAACTTCTTTCCAGAGGCTTTAAGTGTGATTTAAACCGTTTTTACGCCCAATCGCGACGAGATTCCGTCGTGGATCTGGGTGAGTGTTTCCACCAGGCCGTACTCCCAGTTCCAGTCCGGGTAATGCGACTTGAACTTCGAAAGGTCACTCACGTACCAGATGTGGTCTCCGATACGGTTGGTCTCTGAGTAAGAGTAAGAAAGCTTGTTTCCGGTGATCTGCTCGCATAATGCGATCGCTTCGAGCATCGAGCAGTTGGCAAAACGGCCGCCGCCGGCGTTGTAAACTTCACCTGGACGCGGGTTTTGGTAATAATGCCAGAACATGTTCACCAGGTCGTGGCTATGGATATTATCGCGTACCTGCTTGCCTTTATATCCGAAAATCGTGTAATGCGTTCCGGTAATGGCACATTTCATCAGGTAGGCCAGGAAGCCGTGCAGCTGTGCGCCGGAGTGATTAGGGCCTGTGAGGCATCCTCCGCGGAAAACAGCCGTTTTCATGCCGAAATAGCGGCCATATTCCTGCACCATGATATCGGCAGCTACTTTGGAAGCTCCGAAAATAGAGTGCTTCGTGTGGTCGATGCTATGGTTTTCGTCGATACCGTTTTCGAAATACGGGTGATTCTCATCGATTTCCCAACGGGTTTCGAATTCTACCAATGGCAGGTAGTTAGGGTTATCCCCATAAACCTTGTTGGTAGACGTGAAAATAAACACTGCCTCGGGTGCATGCAGGCGGGTCATTTCGAGCATATTCAATGTACCTACCGCGTTCACACCGAAATCAGTGAATGGCTCGCGTGCTGCCCAGTCGTGGCTTGGCTGCGCCGCCGCGTGAACGATCATCTTAATGTCCGTTCCGTACTCCTTGAAAATAGGTTCTAGCTGGCTTACCTCGCGAATGTCCGCAGAATAGTGTTTGTAGTTCCCGAAAGCCTCTTCGATACGGTTACGGTTCCACTCAGTGTTTCCATCCGCGCCGAAGAAGTATTGACGCAGGTTGTTATCAACGCCGATGACCAGATCAAACTTGCCAGCCAAAAAAGCAACTGATTCACTTCCAATTAGTCCGGCGGAGCCGGTGACCAAAGCTATGTTCATGTTTTGAATACTTTTTAATCGCTTATTTCTTTCTAAAATTTTGGCTTCGCCCTGCCTCGAATACGTAAAGTAAATTAAAAATGTTCAATCGTCACAACTTCACTTAGTCAATGGGCAGATTCCAGAAGGATAATACGCGCAAGGCAATATTAAAATTGTTCAATAACTAAAAAAATAGGACAAAAAAAAGATATCCCCATTTCGTGGGGATATCTCGTATATTTTCTCAATGAATGGTTGCTATTCTTTCACCAGCGAGCTAGGAATTTTACCACCGTAAAGTTTCGCGCGGATGTCGTTTACGCGGGCGTCGAGCTCAGGCTTCGCATCATACTTGAATGACATCTGACGCGGCAGGGAATCAGGGCTTACACCGTACACCCACTCATTACCGGCGTTCACATCCTTCTGGTCCTTGTGGTTATACTTTTGGTATTCACAAGAAGAAAGAAGCACCACACACGCAACAAAAGCAACTATTTTATTGAATTTCATTTCTTTGATCGTTCATAGTATTGTGCGCAAAAATAACCGCCAATTTCATAACCACCAAATTGCGGGCTGCTGAAATATTATTTTTTTAACTCGGCCAATTCATCGCGCACAAACTGCATCAACTCAGCGATATGCCGCTCCGAGAAATCGAACGGAATATTAGCCGCCTGGTAAATTTCACCGATCGTGGCGGTGTAACCCAGCTTCAACGCATCGAGATAACCCTTCAAACCTTTCGCGGCGTCCTCCCGGTAGTTTTTCCAAACGCCGATCGCCCCGAGTTGCGCAATGCCGTATTCAATATAATAGAAAGGTACTTCATAAATGTGCAACTGGCGCTGCCAGAGGTACTTTTTGAAGTTTTCCAACGTCGACCAGTCCATTACCGTGTCCGTAAACTCCTCGTAAATGCGCACCCAGGCCTCCGTGCGCTGCTCGGGCGTATGCTGCGGGTTCTCGTACATCCAATGCTGGAACTTATCCACCGTCGCAACCCACGGCAAGGTCTCGATGATCGATTCCAAATGCGTGATTTTCGCGCGTTTCAGATCTTCCTCATTCTCGAAAAACTCATCCCAGAAATCCATCGTGATCAGTTCCATCGACATGGAGGCCAGCTCGGCCACTTCCGACGGCGTATGTTTAAAGGAATTCAAGGCCAGGTCTCGCGTCACGAGCGAATGCACCGCGTGCCCGCCCTCGTGCAGGAGCGTGACCATATCGCGCAGGTTCGAAGTCGCATTCATGAAGATAAACGGCACGCCAATCTCGTCGAGGGGATAGTTATAGCCGCCCGGCGCTTTGCCCTTCCGCGATTCGAGGTCGAGGTGTTTCATCGTTTTCATAATGCGCAGGCAGTCGCCCAGGAACGGATCGAGGCGCGAGAATGCGCGGATCGTTTTGTCCAGCAGCTCTTCCCCCGTTTCGAACGGTTTCAACGGCGGCAACCCCTTCGGATCGACTTTCGTATCCCAGGGACGAAGCGTATCTAATTGCAATGCAGCCTTGCGCTCCGCTGCCATCTCATTCAAAATCGGCACCACAGCCTTTTTCACCGAGCCGTGGAAGTTGAAACAATCCTGTGGCGTATAATCGAAACGGCCCATTGCCGCGAACATATAGTCGCGATAATTGCTGAAACCGGCATTGCGGCCGACGGTGTCGCGCAAGGTTACGAGCTTGTTCAGCAATTCATCCAGTTTGTCATGATCATCGTACCGACGGCCGGCAATCGCCCGCCAGGCTTCCTCCCGCACATCACGATCGGTCGACTGCAGACGGTCGGCTGCGCGCTGCAGGGTCATTTCCTCGCCATCGAGGGTGACCGTCATCGCACCGGCGATAGCGCCGTATTTACGTTCCTCGGTCTGCATTTCGGTGATAACCGGGATATTCTCTTCACGGAAAATTTCGATCGCCTTCTTCATCCCCCGCAAAGTGATCGCGAAGCCGGGCTCCGTCAGCTCGCCGAGGAAAGGATTATCGACGATTTTCTTGTCGAGCGCATTACCGTATTCCGCCAGTTTCGGCTGGATTTCGGTGATGAAGAACTGCAATGCATTGATTAGGCCCGTATTTGCGGTATCGCAAGTCTGACGGATGTAGCGCCATGCGAAATTTTCGGAAAGGTATGATTCAATCTCGCTGCGGTCAGAGAACCACTGTTTCAAATCTTCCAGCGAGTCGATCTCCCTGTTTTTTAAGTTTTCGAAGAATGGCTGCACATCATCCCATTTCTTCAAATCAAATTCTTCCCCAATAAAAGGTCTTTTCGACCGCGTAGGTATATGAAGTGTTTCCTGATTGGACATATAAAAGGTACTTTGTTAAAAAATCAAATGTAAAAATTGATATCCCATGGCTGCAAGAAGATTACAAAAATGGTTTTGAACGGATTTTTTGGGTTGTAATTGTCGTAAAATGGCCAAACAATCCCTTTGAACGCTCGTTCAGCAATCTGATCGGCAAGGATCATCGCGCCGCTTCCAGACTTTCCTCATTGGCTATCACCTCCGCCGCATATTGCAAAGCCGCTTGGATTGACTCGGAACTCAAATCGGGATACATACGAATCAAATCAGCATGCGTAGCACCCTCTCCCAATTTTCGCAAAATGAGCTCGATGGTCAGTCGCGTCCCCTTAATGACCGGCTTACCAAGCATTATCGTATGATCAGATGTTATAAAATCTCTGTAAATCATAAGAATCAATTTTCAAGCATAGAACACTAAAATACAACTTTTAGTACTACAACTTCGTCTGTTCCGGCTGCGTAACATCGCTCAAATTATCGGTAACGACATTTTCCGTCTCCTGAATATTATTGAACGCATATTCCATTTTGCTGCGGTCGAACTCTTTTTCGTTGTTCGCGAGCCAGATGGTGGCGACGCCGTTGCCGATAAAGTTGGTAATGGCGCGGGCCTCTGACATGAAACGGTCGACGCCGAGTAGAAGTGCCAACCCTTCGACCGGGATTACCTTAATGGCCGTTAAAGTCGAGGCAAGAACCACAAAACCGCTGCCGGTTACGCCCGCGGCGCCCTTCGAGGTAACCATCAGAATGCCGATCAGTGATAATATCTGGCCCATATTCAAATGCACATTGAAAACCTGCGCGAGGAAGATCGTCGCCATGGAGAGGTAAATCGTCGTTCCGTCGAGGTTGAATGAGTATCCCGCGGGTACGACAAGCCCTACTACCGGTTTCGAGCAACCCATTCGTTCCAGCTTGGCCATCAGGGAAGGCAAGCCGGCTTCGGAAGAGGAAGTACCAAGCACGATGAGCAATTCTTCCCGGATGTATTTCAAAAAGCGCCACAGACTGACTTTATAGGTTCTTAAAATCAATCCTAAAACCCCGAAAATGAAGACCGCCATCGTGGCATAGACCGTCCCCATCAGCTTGGCGAGGGGCAGCAGCGTGTGAATGCCGTATTTTCCGATCGTAAACGCCATCCCACCGAATGCGCCGATCGGCGCAAAAATCATCACGAGATGTAATGCCTTGAAAACGTACTTGGATACAAAATTCAGGCCGTCGACAATGCGCTGCTTGGCCTCAATGCGGCTTAGTACCGAACCAAAAACCAGTGCAAAGAGCAACACCTGCAAAGTCACATTATCAAAGAAAAATTGCAGCCAGCTGAAATCGTGTGCTTTACCGGCATATTTGGAAATATCCCCCTTTTCCAGTGAATCGGTGACCACGCCGTGGCCCGGACGGATGATATTGGCTACGATAATGCCCACCACGAGCGCGAGCGTCGTTACTATTTCGAAATAGAGCAATGCTTTGGCGCCGACCTTCCCTACCTTTTTCAGATCACCCATGCCCACAATGCCCAGCGTGATGGTCAGGAAGATGATGGGATTAATAAAAAGCTTCACCACGGAAATGAACCCTTCGCCAAGGATCTTCATTTCAACCGCCTTGTCGGGGAGATAGTGGCCGAGCAAGGCACCGGCGGTAATGGCGGTCAGGACCCAGAAGGTCAGATTGGTAACAAGCTTTTTCAACGGCGTTCAGGTATAGGAATGAAAGAGTTTATATCGGGCGTTGCCCACAGCTGACCGGGCAACTTATCAATTTACAATAATAAGAAGTCTCCCAGACGATTCCGGGAAGGCAGAAGTAAATTTTTATCAACTATTTATACTTGGTCTAAATTAATACCATATATTTGCCTCTGACAAATGGCGGCATTCACATCCATGATCATTAACAGGCTATGCAGGAGGATTCGCATTCATACAATTCATTACGGATTTTGAGCCAGACCGGCAAGGGCTACATCGGCCAGTGCAACTGCTGCACGCATTTCAATTTTGCCTACGGTAATGTGCTCTTCGTTTTCACAGAGGATGGCTTGAAGGGTTTTCAATCCATTTTGTATGATCAGTACTACATTCACAGCCTCGGCGAACCACTTCCCCACGGCAAAACCCATTTGCTACAGTCGCCCATCCCGAATTTCATGCTCTCTTTCGACGACAGCGAGCTGGAAGAGATCCGGACCATGTTCCAGGAGGCGATGCTGGTTTTAGAAGTAGATAAAATATTCTCCTATAAAAAGTAAAACGCTGAAATGCAGCCAGTTTTGAGATTTTATATTTGTTTACTACTCATCCTGTTCACTGCGGGTACCGGCCATGCGAAAGCGTTGCGGATCGTGTCGGCAAACGGGACGCTGAGTGAAATCCTGGCGGGCCTTGGCCTGGAAAAGCAACTCGTAGGCGTGGACGTAACGAGTACTTACCCCGCTTCTCTTGACAAAATCCCGAAAATCGGCCATAACCGTAGCATTGCGGCCGAGGGAATCCTCGCATTGAACCCGGATGTGATCATTTATACCAACCAAAGCATGCTTTCGCCCACCGTGGTGAAACAGCTTAACAGCAGCGGCAAAAAGCTGGTCGAGTTCAAGCATGAGTATTCCAAAGAAGGAGCAATCAGGCTCATCCGCGAGGTAGGCGCCTATTTTAATGCAAATGCGCAGGCTGAAAAAATGGTGAAAGCATTGCAAACCGACCTGGCGAAAATTCCAATACCGGCTAACCCCAAGAAATTACTCTTCATCTACGCCCGCGGCACGGGCACATTAATGGTTTCCGGCACCGGCACTTCGCTGGACAAGATGTTCGCATTGGCCGGGCATAAGAATGCGGTCAGCGGTTTCACCGATTTCAAACCGCTGACCGCGGAATCACTCATTACGGCCAACCCCGATGTGCTCGTGCTGTTTTCCAGCGGGCTAGAGAGCCTCGAAGGCATGGACGGGCTCCTGAAAGTACCGGGCGTGGTGAATACCAATGCAGGCAAAAACCGCCGGATCGCAACCATGGACGGCCAATTCCTCACCGGCTTCGGGCCTCGGCTGGGCAAGGCAGCCATTGAACTTTCCCAAAAAGTAAAATAAGAGGCGATGCTGACAGAAACGGTAAACGAGCGGGAAACAACGAAAGCGGAAAGCGTCCGAAAACACATTCTGCCGTCTTCGATGGACAAAATGGTGTGGTTACTGGGCCCGATCCTGCTAGCATGCGTGATCTTCGCGGCCTGTACCGGCGCTTTGTCGATTTCTGTAAGCGAGTTATGGCGGATCGTCGCATTCAAACTCGGCTGGATTTCCGAAATGCAGGTCGAGGAGCAGAAATCGATCGTTTTCTGGATCATCCGCCTGCCGAGGGTATGCCTGGCGGTGCTGATCGGCGCTGGACTGGGCATTGGGGGCGCATCGCTGCAAGGACTTTTCCGCAACCCCATCGCCGACGCCACACTCATCGGCGTCACTTCCGGCGCTTCGCTTTTCGCTGTGTTCGTCATTATGCTCAACGTTAAATATTTCGGAATGCTGAACGAGCTCGCCGGCGCGTACAGCATTTCGTTTGTCGCCTTCATTGGTGCGGCTTGCACGACCTTACTCGTGTATCAATTGTCAAAGCTCACCGGCGACGGCGGCATCACCACATTGCTGCTCTGTGGGATCGCAATCAATGCATTCGTAGGAGCGATGACAGGCCTGATGACCTACCTTGCCGACGACGCACAGCTCAGAAGCATCACGTTTTGGAACCTCGGCAGCCTCGGCGGCGCCAACTGGACGTCGGTTATGGCCGTAGGGCCGTTTGTGGCGGTTTCGTTGTTTTTTATGCCTTATCTTTCCAAAGCATTGAACCTGCTCGTGCTGGGCGAAAGTCAGGCGGCAAGCCTCGGCGTCAACATGAAATCATTGAAGCAAAAAGTGATCATCCTCGCAACCATGGGCGTAGGCGCGTCCGTGGCTGTTGCAGGCACGATCGGTTTTGTAGGATTGGTAGTACCACACATTATACGCACATTGTTCGGGCCAAACCACCGGACACTCATCATCGGATCCGCATTGTCGGGTGCCATTGTACTCACACTGGCCGACACTCTATCCCGCACCATCGTAGCGCCGTCGGAACTCCCGATCGGCATTCTCACGGCCATGCTCGGTACACCGTTCTTCATTTACATTTTGTGGGAACAAAAACGCAAAAGGCTATGATCGAGGTCAGGAATGCGGGATTTGAGGTAAGAGGTCGGAAACTGCTTGAAAATGTCAGCTTTTCAGTCAAACCCGGTGAATTCTGGGCGATCGTGGGTGCTAATGGTGCCGGGAAGTCGACGTTGATTAAATTGCTTTCCGCCGAACACAGCATTACGGCGGGATCGGTGTACTTCCACGGCCGCGAACTTCGGAAATACAAACTGAAAGAGCTGGCCAGAAAACGGGCCGTATTGTCCCAGCAAAACAATATCACGCTCTCCTTCACCACGCAGGAAATTGTGCTGATGGGCCGCTATCCGTTTTACGACGCCGATCCTACCCAGCGCGACCTGGCGATCGTCGATATGTGCCTGAAAAAGGTGGGTATCGGCCATTTAAAAGGCCGCCTTTACCCGACATTATCCGGCGGGGAACAGCAACGCGTACAACTCGCCCGCGCGCTGGCGCAGGTGTGGGAGATCGAAAACGGCCTGCTCTTACTCGACGAGCCTACTACCGGAATGGACCTTTTGCACCAGTACGAGACATTCCAACTGGCGAAGGAGCTTACCCGTAAAAATTTTGCGGTGATTGCCGTGATACACGATTTGAACCAGGCATTACAATACGCCGACCGCGCACTGATGCTCAAAAGCGGCCATATGCATGCTATCGGATTACCCGAAAACGTGCTGACCGAGCAGGCCATCCAGGAGGCTTTCGGATTACCGGTGCAGATTATCCAACCGGAAACGACATCCTACTCGGTAATCGTGCCGCAAGTGGCGCCCGTTTCATACCATTTACCCTGATTAGTAACTATTAAAATACCAGAAGATGAAGTCAACCCTTTCACCGGACAGAACTGAATTGAAAGAACGCTGGGCAGAATACAAGCTCGCCAACCCCAAATCCCGCATCCGTGACGACGCCAAAGCGCTCGGCACCTCGGAAGCCGAACTCCTTGCCACCGGCCTTGGCACCCATGTGCAGCTCCTCGACGGCGATTTCAGGGAGTTGATCAAGGAAATGGGCTCGCTCGGGCACGTGATGGCGCTCACGCGTAACGACCATGTGGTGCACGAGCGCAAGGGTGTGTATGAGAAAATATCGTTCAATAACCACGTCGGCCTTGTGCTGGGCGAGGATATCGACCTCCGCCTCTTCCTCGGCGATTGGAAATTCGGCTTCGCGGTCTCGGAAAACGAGCGTTACAGCCTGCAATTCTTCAATAGCTTCGGCGAAGCTGTACATAAGATTTACCTCACAGAAAAAAGCAATAAAGAAGCCTACGACGCATTGGTGAGTAAATACCTCGCTGCTGATCAGGATGTAAACCTCTTTGTAAGCGAGAAAAAAGAGAAAGTAGCCGAGCCCAACGAGGCCGCGGACTTCGACCAAGCCGCATTCCAGCAAGAATGGCTGGCATTGAAAGATACCCACGACTTTTTCACGCTGCTGCGCAAACACAACCTTTCGAGAAAGCAGGCATTGCGCAATGCGCCGGAAGGTTATGCGCACCGTATCAAGCCGGAGAGCATGAAACCGCTGTTCGACGCGATTTCGGAGGCCGGGCTACCCATCATGGTGTTTGTTTCTAATCCCAACTGTATTCAAATCCATACCGGGCCGATCAAAAAGATCTTCGTAATGGGTCCGTGGTTGAATGTCATGGACCCGGAGTTTAACCTGCATTTGCGCGAGGACGCGATCGACGAGGCCTGGGTGGTGCGGAAGCCTACCGAAGACGGCATTGTGACAGGCATCGAGCTCATCGACAAGGACGGTGTGATGTTCAACCAGTTCTTCGGCAAGCGCAAGCCGGGTATTCCCGAACTGACCGAATGGCCTGCACTGA
>DATMSL010000365.1:0-6599 GCA_035565435.1 Dyadobacter sp.
GAAACTATTCGTTTAGTTTTATTTCATTCCACACTATGAATAGAAATAGGGGGACGTTAATTTGCGAAGGACAACATTCTGAAAGGCCATATTTAACTACTCACCATCACGAACTGAGGGTCCTGGTCGACACAAAACCAATCGCGAAACGGAAATGAAACAGAGCGTGCTGATTATCGGGAGTTCCAATACAGACATGGTGGTCAAGACGGAACATTTCCCCAAACCGGGCGAAACCGTACTGGGAGGGACATTCCTGATGAATCCAGGAGGGAAGGGCGCTAACCAGGCCGTAGCCGCGGCAAGACTCGGCGCCGAAGTGCGTTTTGTAGCTAAAACCGGAAATGATATTTTCGGAAAGCAGGCGCTTGAAGGGTTTAAAAAGGAGGGCATCGATACCCGGTTCGTGACCGAATCGAACAGCGCGGCATCGGGCATTGCCCTGATTACCGTCAATGCGCAGGGCCAGAACGAGATCGTAGTCGCTTCGGGCGCGAATATGGACCTGCATCCCACCGATATTCCCGACGATGCATTTGAGGATGTGGGCCTGGCCCTTTTTCAACTGGAAATCCCGGCAGAAACAGTGCATTGGGCATTGACGAAATGCGCGGTAAAGCAAATCCGGACGATCCTCAACCCCGCACCCGCGATGGAGCTCGGCCCCGGATTCCTCAACGGTTTATACCTGATCACCCCCAATGAAACCGAGACCGAACTCATTACCGGAATCGCTGTTGAAAGCGAAGAATCACTTCAAAAGGCGGCGCAGCACCTGTTTGAGCGCGGTGTGCAGAACGTCATTATTACGCTGGGCAGCAAAGGTGCATACCTCGCCGGCGACAGTTTCACAGGCATTGTCCCGACGCCGGTCGTGGAAGCGGTGGATTCTACTGCCGCCGGGGATGTTTTCAATGGCGCATTGCTGAAAGCACTTGCCGATGGAGAAACTCTCGAACAAGCCTCTCGTTTCGCCTGCCGGGCCGCCGCAATTTCCGTTACACGCATGGGCGCTCAAAGCTCCGCTCCTTATCAACATGAACTAGAATCCTTTTTTAATCATGACTAAAATCCCCGTTATCATAGATTGCGACCCCGGTCACGACGACGCACTAATGCTCATGCTCGCGCACGGAAGCGGACGTTTCGACATTAAAGCCGTCACCATTTCAGCTGGCAACCAGACGCAGGCGAAAACTTTGCAGAATGCATTGAAAGTACTGACGCTCATCGGGGCAACCGACATTCCGGTGTACCATGGTGCCGACAAGCCGCTGTTCAGGGAGCTCGTCATCGCGGATTACGTGCACGGTGAGACCGGCCTCGACGGCCCCTCCCTACCTGCGCCGGTAATGCAAGCCCAGCCGATGAGCGCTGTGGAAGGGATCGCCGCCATACTAACCGCATCCGAAACGCCCATTACCATCGTCCCTACCGGCCCGCTGACCAACATTGCGACGTTTCTGCTCGCTTACCCGCATCTTAAGAGTAAAGTAGCACGCATTTCGCTCATGGGAGGCGGGATATTCCGGGGCAACATGACGCCCCTTGCCGAGTTTAACATTTACGCCGATCCCGAGGCAGCCGCCATTGTATTTAAAGCCGGCGTCCCCATTACTATGTGCGGACTCGACGTGACTCACAAAGCCCTTGTATTTCAGAAGGATATCGAGCTTTTACGCGCATTGGGGAACCAGACCGGCAAGGCAGCGGCTGATCTGATGGATTTCTTTTCGATTTTCTACCGTGAAAACCGCATAGAACTCAACGGCGGTGCTGCCCTCCACGATCCCTGCGCCATTGCGTGGCTGATCAATCCAGGCATTTTCAAGACGAAGTCCTGCTATGTCGATGTAGAAACAAAAGGCGAGCTGACCCGCGGCGCAACCGTTGTAGATTTTTACAATACCTTACAAATGGAACCCAACGCGACCGTAGCGTATGATATCGACCGTGACGCGTTCATGGATCTGCTTTTCAACGCGATTAAGGTGCTGCCTTAAAGCAGTACCGAAACCTCGTCCTCGACATCCCGGCGCGCAGCGCGGTGGCGTACTACTACATTACCTGCTTGAAGGATTAACAGGCCCCCAAAGGCGCAGAAGGCCATCATGCCCACCATTGGCATGGCGGTGTTGTTATGCAGGAAGCTCACGATCGCCGAAATAACAGCTCCTGCCCCCATACGCCAGCTGCCCATGAGCGCAGACGCGCTGCCCGTGTGCTTGCGGAAAGGTGCGAGCGAAAGCGCCGAGGCATTGGGGCCGGTAAGGCCTTGTCCGGTCAGGAATACGAACATCGTCCCGATCAGTGAGAACAGCCCGAACCAATTGTTGTACACGCCAACGATCAGGAACAACCCTACAATGCTCTGATAAATGAGCGTGAAGCGGATAATCTGCTCGCTGGTGTATTTTTTAAGTAAAAAGTGATTCAACTGGGTGGAGCCGATCATCGCTACGGCCAGGAATGCGAAAATCCAGCCGTATTGCTGCTCAGAGACCTTATAGATGTTCATAAACACATCCGAAGAGCCTGAAATATAGGCAAATGGCGCGGCAGTTGCCAAACCACCCGCGAGCGTATAAATCAAAAACTGGGGCTGCGAAATTACCGTCATATATCCTCCCAATACCGCCTCGGGGCGAAGTGAAACAGTGGCATCGGCGCTACGGCCTGTGGGGAGAAAGAAGTAAATAGCCATGATAATCAGGCTCACAATCCCCGCCAGGATCACGAAAATCCAGTACCAGGCGATGGAAGCCGTCACATATCCGCCTACCGTGGGAGCAATCATGGGGGAAACCGCAATAACCAGCGTAATGAGCGAGAAAACCTCCGCGCGTTTGTCGGCAGGAAAAAGGTCGCTCACGAGCGCCTGTGAGGCAACGAGCCCTACACACCCTCCCATTGCCTGGAAAAAACGCATGGCGATCAACGCATCCACCGACGTAGTCATCGCGCAACCGAACGAGGCGATCACGTACAATATCAGCCCGGCGTAGAGCGGCTTCTTCCGACCGAAGCGGTCGAGCAGCGGACCGTAAATCACCTGTCCGATACAAATACCAATGAGATAGCTCGTTAGCGAAAGTTGTACTTTGTCGATAGTGGTTTTCAGATCCGACGCAATCCGGGGGAAGCCCGGCAGATACATGTCGATGGAGAAGGGACTGACAGTCGCCAGCGATCCGAGGATCAGAATAATAAAGAAGTATTGCTTACGGCTCATGGACTTACATTCACTCAATGTAAAGTTAACGGGCAGGCAAGCGCATTAAGTTCCTGTATTTTGATAAGTGCAAGAATTTCATCAATCTGCAACAAAAAGGCCTGTGCAACCGATGTTTCCATTGGTCCGTATTTTGTATATATTTAATATCACAATCCTAACTGTCCATTTCAGATCTGTACACATGAGAGCTATTTTTATCCTGGTAACCATTTTTCTGTTCAAAATGAACCTGCCGGCACCGGAAGTTACCCCAGCGGCTATTCCGCTTTGTCACACTCCTGCCAATGCGATGTCGGAGTTGGCCGCCAACCCGGATTTCCGGAGGCTGCACGAAACACCGCTGCCGTTCAGCTACCAAGGCGCCGGTGAAACTATCACTTTCCCGACATCCGATGGCAAAACCGCCTCCGGTTTTCTGCTCAAATCACCCAAAAAGTCCGACAAATGGCTTTTTGTATACCAGGAATGGTGGGGATTAAACGACTACGTCAAACAGGAAGCCGCTAAACTGCACAAAGACCTGGGCGACGTGAACGTACTCGCGCTGGATATGTACGACGGCAAAGTAGGCACCACGCGTGAAGAGGCCGGCAAGCTCATGCAAAGCGCGCCCGCCGAGCGCCTGGCTGCCATTACGAAAGGCGGAATTCAATATGCCGGTAGCAATGCAAAAATCGCCAGCATCGGCTGGTGCTTCGGCGGAATGCTCTCTTTGCAGAATGCCATCGCCGGGGGCAATCAGGTAGTAGGTTGCGTGATGTACTACGGCCGCCCCGAAAGCGATGTGGAAAAACTGAAAAAGCTCAACACCGACGTACTAGGCATTTTCGGCAGCCAGGATCAGGGAATCCCGCCGGCCACCGTCGCCAAATTCGAAGAAGACATGAAAGCCGCCGGTAAAAAAGTGACCATCAAAATGTACAACGCCGTCCACGCCTTCGCCAACCCAAGCAACCCGAAATACGACGCTGATGCAGCAGCAGATGCCTACAAGTTGTCACTATCGTATTTGAAGAAGAAGTTGGGATGATTTAATGAGTCCTGCTATAAAAGCAACAAAGCCCGGCTCAACGCTGGGCTTTGCAATATCTTCCAAAAGAGAAAACTACTCCCCTTTTCTTTCGAGGCGCAGCACCGGTGCAGCAGTATCGGCATTTCCGGCCGCCTTTGCGGCAACTGTTACGGCCTGGGCATTGTCATCCCCCCCAATGTTTGCCGCGCCGTGCGAACCGGTTCCGATATGCGGGGCGATTACGAGTGACACAATCGACATCAGCTTGATAAGGATGTTCATGGACGGCCCGGAAGTATCTTTGAACGGATCTCCAACGGTATCGCCGGTTACCGCAGCTTTGTGCGGGTCCGACTTTTTGTAGTAGGTTTCGCCGTTGATCACTACGCCTTTTTCAAACGACTTTTTGGCGTTATCCCAGGCACCACCGGCGTTGTTCTGGAAAATCCCCATCAATACCCCGGAAACAGTTACCCCTGCCAGCGTTCCGCCCAATACTTCGGGACCAAAAAGGAAACCTACCAGCACCGGTACGATGAGCGCAATGAGGCCTGGCGCCACCATTTCCTTGATGGATGCCTGTGTCGAAATCGCGACGCATTTATCGTATTCGGGCTTAGTAGTCCCTTCCATAATACCCGGCAGTTCGCGGAACTGGCGGCGTACTTCTTCCACCATTTTCATGGCAGCGCGTCCTACCGCAGCAATGGCGAGCGACGAGAAGATAAATGGTATCATGGCCCCGACGAAGAGCCCCGCCAGTACATTGGCTTTATAAATATCAATGGAGTTGATCCCCGCAACACCGCAGAATGCAGCAAACAGCGCGAGAGAAGTTAATGCAGCAGAAGCGATCGCGAAGCCTTTACCAGTTGCTGCGGTAGTGTTACCTACTGCATCCAGAATGTCGGTACGGCCGCGTACTTCTTCGGGCAAATGTGCCATTTCGGCGATACCACCCGCATTATCGGCAATCGGGCCGAATGCGTCGATCGCCAGCTGCATGGCCGTGGTAGCCATCATACCCGCCGCGGCGATAGCCACGCCGTACAAACCCGCCACTTCATAGCTCAGGAAAATACCGGCAGCCAGTACCAAAGTCGGGATAACTGTGGATTCCATCCCTACCGAAAGCCCGCCGATGATGTTGGTAGCATGACCCGTAGACGACTGGTTCACAATCGATTGAACAGGGCGTTTACCCATAGCAGTATAAAACTCGGTGATCATCGACATAATAGCCCCCACAACCGAACCCAGCAAAATCGCGAGATACACGTCCATCGCCGTGAAGTCGACACCGCGGATATTCAGATTACCTTCCGGCAGCATCCACATCGTAAGCGGATAACTTACTATGAGTACCAATATGATTGAACCCCAGTTGCCCCGGTTTAATGCGGCCTGTACGTTTCCGTGATCGTCGCTCACGCGTACCAGGAACATGCTGAGAATCGAAGAAATAAGGCCTACTCCTGCAATCACCATCGGTAAAAGGATCGGCGCAATGCCGCCGAAGTTATCGGTTCCCTGCGCCACGATTTCACGGCCAAGTACCATCGTAGCCAGAATGGTGGCCACATAAGACCCGAAAAGGTCGGCACCCATACCAGCCACGTCGCCCACGTTATCGCCTACGTTGTCGGCGATGGTGGCGGGGTTACGCGGATCGTCCTCGGGGATACCAGCCTCCACTTTACCTACGAGGTCGGCGCCCACGTCGGCCGCTTTGGTGTAAATACCGCCGCCTACCCGCGCAAAAAGGGCGATCGACTCGGCACCGAGCGAGAAACCTGCAAGAACTTCCAGCACGCGCTCCATCGGAAGGCCGTTCACATCGGTGCTGTCGCCTACAAAAGTGGAGTACAAAATGATAAACAAACCACCCAATCCCAACACCGCGAGGCTCGCTACGCCGATCCCCATCACGGAACCGCCGGTAAACGACACTTCGAGCGCTTTCGTAAGGCTCGTACGCGCCGCCTGCGTGGTGCGCACGTTCGACTTGGTAGCGATATTCATCCCGATATATCCGGCGAATGCGGAAATAAAGGCCCCTACCAGAAACGATACGCCAATAAAGGCGCTGGAATTTTCAACCAGTGTGCCTGAGTAACCCAGTATCACACTCACAATCAAACCAAAAACAATGAGTACACGCCATTCGGCTTTCAGGAAGGCCAGGGCACCATCTGCAATTGCGTCCGCTATGGTTTTCATTTCAGGACTTCCACCATCCTGCCGGACAACCCAGCCTCTTTTGAAGAACATAACCAGCAAGCCAACAAGGCCTAACGCCGGCACTAAATAGGTAATGTTACTCATGCGATGATCAACGATTTGGTTAAATGG